>NZ_JACJQV010000090.1 GCF_014696875.1 Microcystis wesenbergii FACHB-1317
ACACTTTTGTGGAAGCTTTAGAAGCTTTTCGGACAGCGATGTCTTTCCGTTTCTTTGAGTGGCTGACCGAGAATCGGGATGTGTTTGCCGCTTACAAAGCCAGTTTAGGCTTTATTTGGGCTTGAAATTTGTTTAAGTCCCAATAGGCAATAGGCAATAGGAGCAATAAAGAATCAGTCTTTAATAACCAGATTTAGTATAACTGCCTTGCTTTCACTAGCGGGGAATATTGACCCCGACAATTGCCACTTTTCCAGGGTATCAGGGGAAGCGCCCAGAATCTGAGCTGCTTCCCCTATCTTGACTAATCTCTGTGCCTTGACAAAACCTAGTTAAAAACCCCCACCCTAGCTAGGTTGGACGAGATTATTTAAGCCATAAACCACTTTAGCGGTGATAATCTTATCCTTATCGGTAAGTTCTTCTAACACCTCTTTTCCCTCGACTAAATAGCCAAAAACCGAATAACGACCATCCATGAGATTAAACCCAGGGGGAGTTAATTCATTATCGAATTTAAAGAAAAAGAATTGCGAGGAACCTCCGTTAGGATTAGTATCCGGACGCGCCAGGGCCAAGGCACCGAAAGCGTTAAAAGGCAAGGCGAGACTGGGTAAGTAAATCCCTAATTCTTCGAGAGTATTGCCATAAACTGGTTCTTCTTCCCCTTTAATCAAAATTTCTAAGGGAATAGAGCGATATTGCTTAGTTTTCGGGTCAATAAATCCCTCTTCTGCACCGACGGGATCCCCAGTTTGGACAACGAAATTATCTTCGCTGCGAATGAAGGGTAAACCGTCATAAAAACCCCGTTGGACTAAATCCACAAAGTTACCCCCATTAACCGGGGCGCTGTAACCATCCACAACGATAGTTAAATCTCCTTTGGTTGTCTGCATCTCTACGGTGGCGCGTCCTCGCAATTGCGGCAAGTTAGCGTATTCCGGGGGAACGTTAAAGGGAAAACCCACCACCATTAATTCTTCTAAAGCGGTGATATTATTGAGCAATTCCCGTCTGGTTGACCAAACTGCGTCTTTATCCTTCGCTTCTACGGCCGTATCCAGGGCTGCCACTCCCGTTTTCAGTTTTTCGATTAATTCCTCCCCTTGGCTTTTACTTGCTTCGGGAACACTATCTAAGATGGCGCTGCTTTTGGTAGAAAGGGCATAATTGGCATCCTTGACATCTTTTTTAATCGGACTCCAGCGTTTGGACCGCAGATGTTTGGCAATATCTTCGATCGATTGTTGCACTTGACGAATTGGTTTATTATCTATGGGTAAGGCATTGCGTAGAATAGCAGTGGGATCCGTTACCGCATCACCCTGAGCAAGCACAGCTAAAGCAGGGGCAGTCCCCTTAACCGTGAACAGACTTAAGATTAAAAATAGTGCTAGGGCGATACTAGCACCGCTTTTTAAGAAAAATTTGCCCCATTCCCGTAATCTTGTCGTTATTTTCATATTTTGGTCGGTTCCTCAATGGCCATACCTATCCAAAATACTTGTAGGCTTTTAGGGGAACCCTTGTCAATAGCTGAGAAAACCGAGTCGGGGGAAGATAAATGTGGTAACTGATGCTAGAGATACTGACCTGAAGATTTTCTCTCAGCCAAATAAGGCTATTTTCTGGGCATTACTGCCAATTACCCGCAAAAAGTGGCTAAAGGGTTGGCAACGGAATTAGTTTTTGGTTGTCCATAAAATTCCCTCTTCCCCCCAAAGATATAAGCTCGATTAATTCCGTATTCTACAGCATTTTCAGGAAGCCATGACTGAGTTTTTGCCAGCAGGGTTTGTTTTTCTGGTTCTTATTGAATATCTCTTTCTTTGAGGATTTTATCGAGTTTTGGGGTAGGAAAAGCGCTGATGGGCTATTTTACCATTTAGTTTATACAGGAACATCCTAACGGCAATTAGCGGCAATTTGATAAACTTTCACGGTTTCTTATAAAAGCTGATGGGCAAAGTACGGCAGTTTTTTATCTTATGGATGACTATTGGTGAAATATTTTTTTATTCCTTGCCATCTCCCTATTGCATTTGAAGTATCAAAAATCATCAACACAGTAATTTTAAACAATATTACATAAAACATATAAATCAAAAAGCTTAATTTACTACCATACAACTCCAGAAAAACAAGACGACTAAAAGTAAAGTTTTTAAACATATTTTTTTTATCTTTGCCAATAATAGCCGACACAACATGAGTGACTAGAATATGGTTTGTAACAGCTATCTGATAATTTTCTTTGTAGTATTTTTCACAAAAATCTACATCCTCATGGTATAAAAAATATCTGGTGTTAAAACTAGGGCAATGATCAAACTTGGCCAAGTTAATAATCATACTACATCCTGATACCCAACGGCTTGAAGTGATGCCATTTTGTGAATTAATAGTATTTGATAGTTTTGCTTCATGTTTAATTGTTCCCCAAAAAGGATCAAATAAACCTTGACCAAACCAGAGATTTCCTTTTATATCTCTAATTTTTGTCCCTAAGATAGCAAGATTTGGTTCTGTGTCGAAACATTTTTTTATATAAATGTCTGCTTCTTTGTCTATAGTTGTATCGGGATTAATTAACCAAATTAAAGCTTTATTATTGACAGAATAAATATATTTAATTCCCAAATTACAACCAGCACCAAATCCCAAATTTTGAGGAGATTGAATGATGTAAATCATCTCTGATGGGAAGAAATCATGGTTAGATAATTCTTCTTGAGGAGAGTTGTTTACGATTGTTATTTGATATGCCGATTTTAGGCTATTATTAATGGATAGCACTAATTTTTTAATAAGTTCTTTAGAATAGTAATTGACTGTTAAAAAGTGTATCATAGAGATTTCTAGGAAATGATTCGTAGTTTTGAAGCTATTTTTAATAGAAATTGCCAAACTTGAGGAAATTTGTGTTTTATTTTGTAAATAATGGCAAATCTAGAAAGAAAAAATTTACGAAGATTAGCTGATTGATCCTGTGGTAAATATTCTGGAATTAACTGATGTTTTAATTTTTCTATTTTCAGGGATGTTTCTTGCCATATTCTCGCTTTATGGCTGTAGTTAATTCCTAGTAGTTGGTTCACATAATAGTTGGAATTACTAGCATCGGTAAAAAATCGATATTCACAGCTAACAATCGGGATATATTGAGGATGATATTGGGAAGCAATTTTTAATAAAAAGGCGTAATCTTCCATTACCGAGAAAGATTCATCGAATTCCAATAATTTTTGGTCAATTTTTTTGCGATCTAATAAATAGCTATGAATTGGTATGAAATTATCTTTAAAGAGAGATTGTAAAGAAAAGTGTTCTTTTTTAAAGGGCATACCCCTCGAAATCACTTCAATTTTTTCTGAATTAATGAGTTGACAAATGAGCAATGCTGTATCACTATAAGACCAAGAATTATCGTGGTTATGTAAAGCATTAGTAAGCAAAGATAAATGATTAGGATAAATAATATCATCATCATCTAAAAATCCTAAGTATCTTCCAGTAGATTTCTTGATACCTAAGTTTAAGTTTTTAGTTCTTTCATCCTGAGAAGTTGGATTAACAACCACATAAATATCTACTTGATTTTCTCTAAAATTCTCACAGATTGAATTGATTTTCTCTATAAAAATGTTTTGCTCTGACTGAGCAACTACTATAATTTCTAGAGGACGATAATCATTAGCTATAACACTTGCTATAGCATTTTTCAATAAGGGAATTCGTTTTTCTTGAGTTGTTCTAATTATAATGGAAGCAGTCCGATTATTAAATGTCATTATTTACAGTCCTATAAGTATTTAATAATTGGTTTGTGAAATCACTATCTTTCTTTTTATTTCTGATAATTTGTATCTAAATTTAAGAGGAAATAGTCTTAACAAAGTGATTAAACTAACTGGAATTAGGAAGCGAATGGTGTAGTATACTAAAAAACTTAGCGATCCTAAAAATCTACCGTATTCTTCTAAATTGAGAGCCAGCCAAACTCGCCAACTTAACAACGATTGCCGACAAAATAAAAGCCTGATTATGTCTTCTGTTTTCCCCTCTTGGATTAACCAACGGTGCGGGGCTGTTTTTGATTCTCCTAATATATTATAAATTTGATTTCTATTATCAACAAAAATTCTAAATCCCGATTTTCTCGCTTTGATAAGATATAGTGAATCACCCCCATAATGAGGTACAAGCGAAGTGTTAGGATAGCCTATGATAGAAACCAATTCTTGAGAAAAACAAACCAAATTACCACTTAATAATTCACATTCTCTTACTTGTCCTTGAGGACAGCTAATTAATTCGTAATCACTTAACCATTTTTTACTTTTACCACCAAAGCTAATTTTATTTAAATCATACTTCTCTCTTCCTTGACAACCAATAATCGCCTGAGAATTAATTTGACAAAAAGAAGTTAAATTTTGAATAGTGTTACGACTTACCAGACAATCATCATTTAACCAAATAAAATATTCTGCACCTTGCTGATAAGCGTACTCCATACCCATTTTAATTGCCCCAGTCCACCATAAATTCCCGTCACCTTGTAGGATGATGACATCGGGGTACTGGGATTGAATTACGGAGGATGTGCCATCGGAGGAACCGTCATCCACGACAATTACATGATATTTATCCAAATCACCGTTATTCTGTAGGGTTTCTAGACATTTTAGGGTGATGGCTTTGCGGTTGTGAACGGGTATGATGATATAGACTGGTTCTTTCGTCATAAGCTTGCGGTTGTCGATAGTATCTAGATTAAATATACCCAGAGAGCCAGGAAAATATCACCTTTGAGGGAAAATCTTTTTAATTAACTATCATCAAGAGTTTCTATCATTTCTTGAACCGCCGTTTTAAGGGGAGGTAAATCATGCTCGATTACCCCCCAAACTCGCCAGCAAAAGGCGAGTTTGCCGCTAACGGTTTCGCGGGGGCCGGTAGGTTCCAAATCGATTATTTCTCCCTCAGCAAGTTCGTAGCGGGGATTATTCCAGTATTGACCGAGAAAATCTTCTAGGGTTAGGGTCTGGAAAAGGCTAGGAGAAAGCATATTTTTAGGGAATAATTTTTATCTTTGTTCATTTAACCAACTTAGCAATTCCTCACGGCTGCCCAAGTCTAAAATTCTATCTCCTAAGGTTTCTAATTGCGGGATAGATAGAGATTTAACTTTTTCAGTTATAGCTAAATCTAAACTGCCAAAACGTCGGGTTAAAAGTCGGATAATCAGTTCTGCTTCTCCCTCTTGTCGTCCCTCTTGTCGTCC
>NZ_JACJQV010000091.1 GCF_014696875.1 Microcystis wesenbergii FACHB-1317
CAATAACAGAGGGACAGAGGTGGTTAGCTGAACGTTGGGAAAAACTGATAGTTTTATCGACGTAAGAAGCAGAAAAATTAGCTAAATTAACAGGATGTACTCTCAGAAAATTTGAAGAGAGATAGGCTTTTAGTGGCTTGGGAACAAGCTTTATCAATTTATTCATAATAAATTTGGCAGAGGATTAAAGATTAGTTATTGTCACTAACTCTTTTGATTAGAAAAAGATAAACTTGAGAATTTTCATTCAAATTTATTGACTCAAAATCCGCTGTACTTAATTTAAATGAATCAACCCTAGGGTTGGGGGGGTATTGCCTCCCGATGTCGGGGGGGTTGGGGGAGATTCAGCTAATCTAAGGATAGGCGGTTAAAATGCGTCTTAGCCTATTATTTGTGTTAATCTCATCTTTAGATATCAAAACCCCAAATCGTCTAAGGAGACAATGGCCGCCAATTCTCGGAATAAATCGCCCGTTTTTCTCGGCTGTTCCGGCAGAATCGCTATTTTTTGCCTCTTGATGTTACTATCGGCGGCAATAGGCTGGTTAATCGGTAAACAGTGGGTTAAACACAGCAATCAACCCCAAACCGTTAAACCCGTTTTTGCCACGGAGGAAAATAATTTTAATTCTGCCACAGATCGGGCATGGCAACGGAAAGCCGAGATGAGAAAGCGCCGTCTAGAGTTGGGAATTGATGGTCAGTTTTTTAAAAATCTCGTCAATGAATTGTTTAGCCTCCGCTATGGGGATATCAAAGAGGAAAAACAGAAACAGGAACAAAGAGATATTTTAGCAGCAGAAATCCTCGATCGCTTAGAACTTCTCGATTCTGGCACTAGAGAAGCATTAGGTAGCTACGACGAGCAACAGCGAGAAAAATGGCGAGAACAAGTGAATCAGTTACGTTTAAGCAGTAGAGTCCTTAATTTACTCACTGATACTGCTTTTTTTCAGCTATTTCCCGAATTGACAGAAAGACCAAATTTTGATAGCGGCTTAGGTCAACTATGGAGTGGTTTGGCCTGGAATCAGTTACAATCTTTACAGTCTGGCCTATCCTACCAAGCGATCGAAAGTTTAGACGCGGGGGGAGAGGAAGTGATCGAGGCAATTCTCAGCGAGGGACAAGGAAAAGCCTATGCAATAAAATTGCGTTCCAGTGATCGGTTAGACTTAAATTTAGAGACGGAAGGCGAAGTTTTACTATCTTTCTACTCTCCCACGGGTAATATTACCCTTTTAGACAAGTCTAGCGATCGGCAATGGTCCGGTCAATTACCCGAAGAGGGATTTTATGAATTAGTTATTCTCCCCCAATCTTCTACCCCTGTTCACTTTCGCTTGCAGTTAAAAGTAAGTCAATGACTTTAACCGTCAGGAGACAGTTATCAGTTATCAGTTATCAGTTATCAGTTATCAGTTTACTGATCACTGAAAAGCTCCCCACTTCCCCACTTCATAATTTATAATTTATAATTTATAATTTATAATTCCCCTAATCCGCTTTTTTACTTTTTTCCCATGTCTTTAACTTTCCAGGCTGTTATCGCTAAATTAAATGAATTTTGGGCCGATCGCGGTTGTTTAGTTGCTCAACCCTATGATACCGAAAAAGGTGCAGGAACCATGAGTCCCCACACTTTTTTAAGGGCAATTGGTCCGGAACCTTGGGCCGTTGCCTATGTGGAACCCTGTCGTCGTCCTACGGATGGCCGTTATGGCGAAAATCCCAATCGTTTTCAGCATTACTATCAATATCAAGTCCTAATTAAACCCTCTCCTGATAATATTCAGGAAATCTATTTAGACTCCCTGCGGGTGTTAGGAATTCACCCAGAAGATCACGATATTCGCTTCGTGGAAGATAACTGGGAATCTCCCACCCTCGGCGCTTGGGGTGTGGGTTGGGAAGTGTGGTTAGATGGTATGGAAATCACTCAGTTTACCTACTTTCAACAGTGTGGGGGCATCGATTGTCGTCCCGTGGCGATCGAAATTACCTACGGTTTAGAAAGATTAGCCATGTATCTGCAAGATGTGGAGGCAATTAATAAAATTCAATGGAATGAAAATATCCTCTACGGTGATATTTTTCTGCAAAATGAAATCGAACAATGTACCTACAATTTTGAGGCTTCTAATCCTGAATTATTATTTAGTTTATTCAGTTTATATGAACAGGAAGCTAAACAATTAATTGATCGCTCTCTGGTGATTCCCAGTCTAGATTATGTTCTCAAATGTTCCCATAGTTTTAATTTACTCGATGCTAGAGGTGTGATTGCTGTAGCTGAAAGAACCCGTTATATCGGCAGAATTCGCAATTTAGCCCGACAGGTTGCTCAATTGTATTTACAGCAACGAGAAGCTTTAGGTTTTCCCCTACAAACGGTTTAGCAATCAGTTATTCTAGCCGTCAGCATTTTCAGTAATCAGTAATCAGCTATCAGTTATCAGATGCGAGTTTTCAGTTCACTGTTCACTGTTCACTGATAAAATCTCCCCAACCTCAAACCAGCAACTTTGTACCTCATAGATCCGAGAATTAATATATTAAGTTTTGCAAACAGAGGCAATATTTCGGGAATCTAACCCAGTGCTAACTGTATATAATAGGTGACACTATATCTAGCCAGTAATTTACCTCAAAAGACCCTTTTCTCAGAGGTAATTCCTTACCTTGACTAGCCTATTAGTGCCAGGAAAAAGACCAAACTTTTTAAGTTCTAATTTTTTAGACAAGGAGTTACTTTGCTGACACCATCGCTACCCCAAAATGATCCTGATCCAGCCAAAAGACAAGATCTATTAAGACGACAAAAACAAGTGTACGTCTATGATTCCGTTAATGGTATCACCCTCGTCAAAGATTTACCCACCCACGAAAACTTTTCTATTTCCTATCAAGTAATGCGGGGTAAAGGTTTCAGTGCTTTAATTGCCAATGGAGTGGCCACAAGAGTAGAAAATATCTTCGATCCCTTTGACAAATTAGAAGATTACGAAGAACTTTTTCCCATCCTTCCCAAACCCACAAGTATTAAAACTTGGCAATCTAACACAAGTTTTGCCTACCAAAGATTAGCAGGAGCAAATCCCATGGTAATTCGCGGGATTAGCAGCTTACCAGATAATTTCCCAGTCACCGATGCTATCTTCCAAAAAGCCATGGGACCGGATAAAACCATTGCCTCGGAAGCCGCTAAGGGTAACTTATTTCTAGCAGATTATGCCCCCCTACACCACCTAACTTTAGGCAGTTATCAAAAGGGTATGAAAACTGTAACAGCACCTCTTGTCCTTTTCTGTTGGCGTGCTAGAGGTTTACGCGGTCAAGGGGGATTAGTACCTGTTGCCATTCAATTATATCAGGATCCTACCCAACCTAATCAGCGCATCTATACCCCCGATGACGGACTTAATTGGTTAATGGCGAAGATTTTCGTGCAAATTGCCGACGGAAATCATCATGAATTAGTTAGTCACCTCAGCCATACCCATTTAGTAGCGGAAGCTTTTGTTTTAGCCACAGCTACCGAGTTAGCACTCAATCATCCTCTGGCAATTCTATTAAGACCTCATTTTCAATTTACCCTCGCCATTAATAGTTTAGCCGAGAGCGAGTTAATTAACCCCGGCGGATTCGTTGATCGTCTATTAGCGGGGACGCTAGAAGCATCTATCGAGATAATTAAGACTTCCTATCGTCAAAGATTGGATAATTTCGCCGATTATACCCTACCCAAGCAATTAGCCTTCCGCCAAGTCGATGATACCTCCCTACTACCAGATTACCCCTACCGAGACGATGCTCTCTTACTTTGGCAAGCAACGGAAACCTACGTCAAAGATTACCTAAGTCTTTACTATACTTCCGACGCGGATGTAAACAAGGATACAGAATTACAAGCTTGGGTGCGAAAATTGATGTCACCTGAAGGTGGAGGCATTAAAAAATTAGTTTCTGACGGAAAATTAGACACTTTAGCCAAATTAATCGAAGTTGTCACCCAGATAATTTTTATTGCTGGACCACAACACGCGGCGGTTAATTATTCTCAATACGATTATCTCGCCTTTTGCGCGAATATTCCCCTAGCCGGTTATCAATCTCCTCCCAAAGCATCTGAGGAGGTGGATATGGATTATATTCTCCGTCTTTTGCCCCCCCAGGCCCAGGCCACTTATCAATTGGAAATTATGCACACTTTAACAGCTTTTCAATTCAACCGTTTTGGTTATCCATCCCGAAATGATTTCCCAGATCAACGCACTTACCCGATTTTGGCGGTTTTCCAAGCTAAATTAAAAGCGATCGAAAATGAGATCGATCGGCGCAATTCAACCCGAATTACGCCTTATATTTTCCTGAAACCCTCTCGCATCCCCAATAGTATCAATATTTAAAGAGCAACCGCCACCTTGATGGGCTGCTGGGGTATCTAATGGCGATTCTCGTCCACAAAAACTAGACGAGAAACACCATGACAAAGAGTCTCTAAGAAAAAAAGATGTTAGCGATAACATCTTTTTGGCATTTTTTACAATTTAACTTCAATATCAACCCCTGCGGGTAGATCTAATTTCATCAAGGCATCGATTGTCTTAGAAGAGGGTTGGTAAATATCAATAATGCGGCGATGGGTGCGGGTTTCAAAATGTTCACGGGAGTCCTTGTCAACGTGAGGGGAACGCAGGACACAATAAATCTTTCTTTTTGTCGGTAGGGGAATCGGTCCGATCGCTGTGGCGTTAGTTCTATTGGCAGTATCGACAATCTTCTCACAGGAAGTATCGAGTAAGCGCTGGTCAAAAGCTTTCAAACGAATGCGAATTTTCTGTTGTTGTAGCGTAGCCATAATTTCACCTATTGCAATTGTCAAGGTACAAAATAAAGACAGTAACGGAGCAGCTTTTAAATTCACTGCCCCGTTAATTAGTAGATTAGCCTACTTGATAATTTTCGAGATAACGCCAGAACCGATGGTGCGACCACCTTCGCGAATAGCGAAGCGCATACCCTGTTCAATAGCGATCGGGTTGATCAGTTCCACGGTCATTTTGATCCGGTCTCCCGGCATGACCATTTCTACAGTGCTGCCATCATCGGCGGTGTAGTCTTGGATCGTCCCAGTTACGTCGGTTGTCCGCACATAAAACTGAGGACGATAGTTTTTAAAGAAAGGAGTGTGACGACCACCTTCTCCTGCAGTTAACACATACACCTCCCCCTCAAACTGGGTGTGGGGTTTGATTGTACCCGGTTTAGCGATCACCATGCCGCGCTCGATGTCGGTTTTTTGGATACCACGCAGGAGGATACCAGCGTTGTCACCGGCCATCCCTTGCTCAAGACTTTTCTTGAACATTTCGATCCCGGTGACGGTGGTGGGGCGAGTTTCTCTGATCCCGACCAATTCCACGTTATCACCCACTTTCACAATACCGCGTTCGATCCGACCGGTAGCCACCGTCCCCCGACCAGTAATCGAGAATACGTCTTCTACCGCCATCAGGAAGGGTTTATCGATATCCCGTTCGGGGGTGGGGATATAGCTATCTACCGCTTCCATTAATTCATAAATTGCGTCCACCCACTCGTTATCGCCTTTTTGGGCCTTGGGATTTTTGGTCATGTAGTCGAGGGCTTCTTTCGCAGAACCGGCAATAATGGGGATATCGTCGCCAGCAAAGTCGTAACTGGTGAGAAGTTCGCGTACTTCCAGTTCTACGAGTTCCAGTAACTCCTCATCGTCCACCATATCTTTTTTGTTGAGGAAGACCACCAGGTTAGGTACACCCACCTGACGAGCCAGCAGGATATGTTCCCGGGTTTGGGGCATCGGGCCATCGGCGGCCGAGACCACGAGAATACCACCGTCCATCTGTGCCGCACCGGTGATCATGTTTTTTACATAGTCGGCGTGGCCAGGGCAGTCAACGTGTGCATAGTGGCGATCAGCGGTTTCGTACTCAACGTGAGCGGTGTTGATGGTGATCCCGCGGGCTTTTTCTTCGGGAGCGGCATCGATTTCATCGTATTTTTTAGCTTGGGCATTACCCAGAGCCGCTAGGGTCATAGTGATAGCGGCGGTGAGGGTAGTTTTGCCGTGGTCAACGTGACCGATCGTACCGATGTTAACGTGGGGTTTCGTCCGTTCAAATTTAGCGCGTGCCATTTACTTTCTGTTCCTTTGTTTTTTTTCTTCTTCAGCTGGGTAAACAGTAATCAGTTACCAGAGATCGGTTTTAAGTTAGCAGTTATTAGAGTTGACCGATCGAATTTAAATGATCGGTTTATTCCCACTGCTCACTGGTCACTGGTCACTGATTAACCGTTCCCTTTACTTTTGGTGATAATCGCCTCAGCCACGTTGCGGGGGACTTCTTCGTAATGGCTAAATTCCATGGTGAAGATGCCCCGTCCTTGGGTTTTGGAGCGAATATCAGTGGCGTAACCAAACATTTCCGCTAGGGGAACTTTAGCGGAGACTTTGGCGATGCCGGTCTCGGTTTCTTGACCTTCGATTTGTCCCCGACGGGAGTTAAGATCACCGATGACGTTACCGATGAAGTCTTCGGGTACTTCCACTTCCACCTTCATCATCGGTTCTAGGAGAACGGGAGAAGCTTTCATCACCGCTTCTTTGATCGCCATGGAACCGGCAATCTTAAAGGCCATCTCGGAGGAGTCCACATCGTGGAAAGAACCATCTACAAGGGTTGCTTTCAGGTCGATGACGGGATAACCCGCTACAATCCCCGATTCGCAAGCTTCTTTCATCCCTTGTTCTGACGGACTGATGTATTCTTTGGGGATAGCACCACCGACAATTTTGGAGACGAAGACAAAGCCTGACCCCGGTTCACCCGGTTCGAGTTCGATGACGACGTGGCCGTACTGCCCTTTACCGCCACTTTGACGGATAAATTTACCCTCAGCGCGCACGGGTTTCCGCACAGTTTCCCGATAGGCCACCTGGGGAGCGCCCACCGTCGCTTCGACTTTGTATTCCCGGAGCATTCGATCGACCAGGATTTCCAGGTGCAGTTCTCCCATTCCAGCGATTACCGTTTGATTGGTTTCGGGATCAACTTTGACCCGGAAGGTGGGATCTTCATCGGAGAGAGCTTGCAGAGCTTTGCTGAGTTTCTCGATGTCCTGTTTGGTTTTCGGTTCCACCGCCACGGAGATAACCGGTTCGGGGATAAAGAGGGATTCTAGGATAATCGGGTTCTTCTCATCACAGAGGGTATCCCCGGTAATGGTGTTTTTCAGTCCGATCGCCGCTCCCAGATCACCGGCGCGCAGTTCATCCACTTCGATCCGTTCGTTGGATTTGAGGATGATCAGGCGAGCGATCCGTTCTTTGGTTCCTTTGGTGGAGTTGTAGGCGTAGCTGCCTTTAGCTAGTACACCGGAATAGACCCGTAGGAAGGTTAAACGACCGAAGGGATCGGCCATGATTTTGAAGGCCAGGGCCGAGAAGGGCGCATCGTCCTTGGCTTCCCGGATTGCCTCGCTGCCATCGGGAAGAATCCCTTTAACGGCGGCTACTTCCGAGGGTGAGGGCAGATAATCGACGACGGCATCGAGGAGCAGTTGTACCCCTTTGTTTTTGAAAGCCGAGCCGCAGAGGACGGGAACAATTGTACCAGCAATCGTCCCTTCTCTGAGACCGCGTTTGATTTCGGCTTCGGTGAGTTCTTCACCTTCTAGATATTTTTCTAGGAGTTCTTCATCAGCTTCCGCTACAGCCTCCACCAGCTGCAGGCGGAATTCTTCGGCCTTTTCCAATAAGTCTTCGGGAATGTCGGTTTCTTCTATGTCTTTCCCTAGATCGTCCTTATATATATAGGCGCGCATCTTGACGAGATCAACGATCCCGCTCAGTTCGCTTTCCGCGCCGATCGGCATTTGGATGGGAACGGCGTTAGTTCTGAGGCGATCTCTTAATTGTTCGTAAACTTTGAAGAAGTTCGCCCCCGTTCTGTCCATTTTGTTGACAAAGGCAATCCGGGGTACTTTGTACCGATCGGCTTGTCTCCAGACGGTTTCTGATTGGGGTTGTACACCACCAACAGAGCAGAAAACCGCCACTACTCCATCGAGTACCCGCATGGAACGTTCCACTTCAATGGTGAAATCGACGTGGCCGGGGGTGTCAATGATGTTGATGCGATGATCTTGCCAACTGGTACTGATGGCGGCGGCGGTGATGGTGATTCCTCGCTCCCGTTCCTGTTCCATCCAGTCGGTAATTGCCGTTCCGTCGTGGACTTCGCCCAGTTTATGAGCGACTCCCGTGTAGAACAGGATTCTTTCTGTTGTCGTTGTTTTGCCCGCGTCTATGTGAGCGGCGATTCCGATGTTTCGCACTCTCTCTAGCGGGATAGTCCGTGCCACAGCAACCTCCTTGCTTTGCTTGCCAGTGATGGGGTTTTGTTCTAGGATTTTTTACACTATTTACAATTCTATACTTTTCTTGACAGTTTTTTGGCGGCAGCGGTGTAGTCCACCGCCCTTAAAGTATCTTTAAAGTATCTTTCTTAGTAACGATAGTGGGCAAAGGCTTTGTTTGCCTCTGCCATCCGGTGGGTTTCTTCCCGTTTTTTGATCGTGCCGCCGGTTTCATTGGCTGCGTCCATGATCTCGTTGGCTAGTTTACCTGCCATGGTTTTGCCGCCTCTGGTTCTGGCATAATGGACTAACCAACGCAGTGCCAATGTACTACCACGATTGCTGCGTACTTCCATCGGCACTTGATAGGTGGCTCCACCGACCCGGCGGGCTTTCACTTCCACTAGGGGGGTGGCGTTTTTAACGGCTTTTTCAAATACTTCTAGGGGTTCTTGACCGGTACGTTCGCCGACGGTTTTCAGGGCATCGTAAACGATGTTAGCAGCTAGGGATTTTTTGCCCGATCGCATGATCCGGCGGATGGTCATGCTGACTAAACAGCTATTGTAAACGGGATCGGGGGGAATAGGACGTTTTTTGACGTTTTTACGGCGAGACATCGGAATATTCCTGAATTTTCTAGGTTAACTTTAACTTTTGCTTGACAGTCGGATGATTACAGCCCATCTCAAACCCTCTCCTGCGAGTTTTCAGTCTCTTGGGTTAACTTTGACCGACTCGGTGAGAGTATTTTTTTGGTTAATCAATTCCCTGTTTATTTAGCGGCGGGTTTGGGGCGTTTGGTTCCGTACTTAGACCGCGCCTTTTGACGGTTTTTCACCCCGGTGGCATCGAGGGTGCCGCGAATGATGTGATATCTGACTCCGGGTAGATCTTTGACCCGACCGCCGCGAATGAGGACGACCGAGTGTTCTTGCAGGTTATGACCGATGCCCGGGATGTAGGCTGTCACCTCAAATCCAGAGGTCAAACGTACCCTAGCCACTTTCCGTAGGGCTGAGTTGGGTTTTTTCGGTGTGGTGGTATATACTCTTGTACAAACTCCCCGACGTTGGGGGCATTGTTTGAGGGCGGGAGATTTGGTTTTTCTTTTCGCTTTGGATCTTTCGTCGCGTATTAATTGCTGAATGGTGGGCATGATAGGGCTGTATCTAAGGTTACTCTGAACTCCTTTTACCGAAGGTCAAATCGTTGACAAAAGGCCATTATAGCAAATTGTCGCTCTTGTTGTCAAGTCAGGGATTGTGCTTTTCTCCGGTTTAGAGGTTTAGAGATTGTCTTTTTCTTGGGCAGCGGCGGCACTTAATTTGAGCGTTATTAGGCGATAAAATTATATTTTCGTTGTTTTGGATTGCTAGTGCAATTTTAGCAATAATTATCACCTGATTAATCGGCTAATATCTGAAAAACTGTCTCTAGCTAACCTCATTTTCAGAACTGGTGTCTAGACTATTAGCTCTTAACGCTATATTTAGAGCTTTTGTACTGGATGCACCAGAGGCTATCATAAAATATTGTTAACCTTTGAGGTTAACAATATTACAAGGGTCATCTACAATGGATATTGTATTTAAGGAAAAAAAATTTGAGAACGAATGCAATAGCCAAAGACTACTGAAAAAACAGTATGGAGAGAAGATGGCTAAGAAAATCAGGTAAAGACTCGATGACTTAAAAGCAGTTATTGTCCTGGAGGAAATGCGAGTGCTACCGGGACGTTGCCACGAATTGTTATATAACCGTGCTGGACAACTATCTCTAGATTTAGTTCATCCTCTCAGACTAATTTTTGAGCCAGCTAATATACCGATTCCTCGAAAAGCAGACGGGGGAATTGATTGGCAGAAAGTAACCGCAGTCGTAATTATTGGCATAGATGACACCCATGACTAATACTATTGAGAACAGATATGCACCGGATTTTATTTCTCCACCGGGAGAAACCCTTGCCGAAATCCTAGAAGAAAGAAATATGTCTCAATCGGAACTCGCCCAACGCATGGGCAGACCAAAAAAGACTATCAATGAGATCATAAAAGGTAAAGCGGAGATTACTATCGATACCGCCTTACAGATAGAGTTAGTGTTAGGAACTCCCGCCAGTTTCTGGATAGAGCGCGAAAGACTTTATCGGGAATATTTAGCGAGAAAAAATGAGAATCAAAGATTAAAAGGTTATTTAGGCTGGTTAAAACAAATTCCTTATCGGCAGCTGACTGAATTAGGCTGGCTCAAGTTTGATGAGGATAAAATAGAGCAATTACGAGAGAGCTTGAATTTTTTTGCCGTTGTCTCCCCTGAGCAATGGGAGGAGATTTGGGGGATAAATTTATCGATTGATTTGAGAAAGTCTCAGGGGTTTGAGAGCGATCGAGGGGCAATAACGGCATGGTTACGTCAAGGAGAAATAGAAGCATCGAAAATTAATTGTGCTGATTACAACGAGTTGAAATTCAGAGATGCCTTGCGACAAATTCGTTCGTTAACTGTTAAGTCTATCGAGGTATTTCAACCGCAAATGATCGAGCTTTGTGCGGCAGCGGGGGTTGCCTTAGCCTTTGTCCCTGAACTTCCGAAAACAAGGGTACACGGTGCTACCCGTTGGTTAGGTTCTCACAGAGCTTTAATTCAATTGAGCGATCGATACAAAACAAATGATCATTTTTGGTTTTCTTTTTTTCATGAAGCTGGTCATATTTTATTACATGGGAAACGAACTTTATTTTTAGAGGGGCAAGATATTCAAGATACAATTAAAGAAAAAGAGGCGGATGTTTTTGCGGCTAATTTCTTAATTGATCCTGGAGATTGGCAGAGATTTATCGCCAATAATTCTCTGAATAGAAAAGCTATTAATCAATTTGCCGAACAACTAGGAATACACCCTGGTATTATTGTTGGTAGAATGCAACATGAGCAAATTACTTCTTATCAAAACTATAATGATCTTAAGGAGAAATATTGTCTAAATACGCAGAATTCCTTTTTGGTATTGACGAGCGACTCCCCAAAAGGAAAACTTCCTATCTCACTATTAAGATAACTGCTGTAAGCGGAGATTACTAAGGATAAATTTGGCAATAAGTGACAAAGTTGCGATAAAATCAAAAAAAGTCAGGGAGAGGATAGTTATGCTCGATCTTGCGAAATTAGCGGCAAAAATGCCAGGAATCAGTCAACATTTTCAACAGGAAGTGACAGCTAGTCGCGAGCGAGTGCAACGGGCTAAAATTCTTTTAGAACAAGCTCAACAGCAACAGGAAAAACTACTAGAACTCTATCATAACTGGCACGATCGCCTAATTTTCTCTGTCGCGCTACCGATCGAACCTCTCGACACCCGCATTACTATCCTTCCCGCTCCCGAAAGTCATAGCGTTTTTGCCACGGATGGTTCCCAAATTGCCCCTTCTCACCACGAAATTGCCTACTGTTATCTAATTAATATCGGTAGGATCATGTTGCACTATGGCCAAAATTTGCACCCGCTCCTCGATAGCATTCCCGAAGTCTATTACAAATCAGAAGACCTCTACATTTCTAAACAGTGGGGTATTCGCGTGGATGAGTGGATGAGTTATCGTCGGACGGTATTAGAAAGCCAAATGTTAGCGGAAATGGCTACTCGTTGGGTAAAACCCCCCGGCGCCCATTATGAACCAAATTTAGCCCTCGTGGATGGTTCTTTGATCTATTGGTTTATCGATAGTCTCCCCCCGGAAGCAAAAGATTTAATTTTGCCGCCGATTTTTCAGTCTTGGGACGATTTGCGCTCGGCTAAAATCCCGCTTATAGGTTATATTAGTGCTTCTCGTAGCACGGAAGGCTTAAATTTCCTGCGTTTACAATCTTGTCCCCATGATACTCCCAATTGCTTGATCAATTGCGGTGATTTAGACCCAGAAAAAACCCCTTGTCGCGTTGTCGATCCTCTCCGGGATGCTTCTCTCTGGGGTTATTTATTGGAACCGGGGCAAAGAAGTCCTTTTTGGCGCAGTTCTTTGAAAATACTCGATCTTTATGGGGATGAACATCGCATTTACTTCTGTTATCTCCATGTGGGGACGGAAATCGCTAGGGTAGAGGTTCCTGCTTGGGTGGTGGAGGAGCGAGAATTACTCGATCGCTCTTTGAGTATTTTACTGGCCCAGGTGTTAAAAGGTTATGGTTATCCGATCGCCTTAGCGGAAGCGCACAATTTAGCGGTGATTAAAGGTGGCGATCGCTTGCGTTTTTTTGCCCTTTTGGAACAACAGATGATTAAAGTCGGTTTACAGGATGTGGGAACATCTTATAAGGAAGCGAGAAAACGCAGTAGTATTGCTTAGGGACTTCCAAAAAATAAACTATTCATCCTCAAGAATAATAATCATTCTCGGAGTGTGGGAGGTAGGGATCGATGGTTGCCCCCTCCTTCCAATTTTGTAGTAGAATTAATCCTGTACATTATTAATCAAGTTTTTCTTTTTAAGAATATATGGAATTAACTGATTCCCTCAAGAAATTGCTCAGTGAAACTGCACTTCAATTAAAAGGTGCAGCTAAAAGAAGATTCATGGCGCAAACAGTCTTAGAATTAGGCTATGGGGGACAAACCCTTGCTGCACAGGAGTTAGGCTGGAATCGAACTACTATTCGTCAAGGAATTAAAGAACTAAAAAGAGGCATTATTTGTGTTGATAATCATTCAGCTAAGGGGCGGAAAAAAGCAGAAGAACATTTACCTTTTCTATTGGAAAACATCAAAAATTTAGTGGATTCTCAAAGCCAAACTGACCCAAGTTTTAAAAGCCAAAGGCTTTATGTGAGACTGAGTGCGGCCGAAGTCCGAAAGCAATTAATCTCTAAATATGGGTACAGTGATGAGGATTTACCGAGCGAGGAAACTATTCGGGTTAAATTAAATAACTTAGGTTATCGTCTGAAAAGAGTCGCTAAAGTTTTACCTAAAAAAAAATTCCAGAAACCGAGGCAATCTTTGAGGAATTAGCTAACATTAATCGGGAAGCGGATGAAGACCCTACGATGTTACGTCTTAGTTTAGATGCCAAAGCCCGTGTTAATATTGGACTGTTTGATCGAGGAGGTAAAAATAGAATAACTGTCGAAACAAACGATCATGATTTTAATCCGAAAACAACCCTAACCCCTTACGGAATATTTATTCCAGAATTTGATGAGTTGTTTTTGTATTTCACTACCTCCACAGTCACCAGTGACTTTATTGTTGATATATTAGAGGATTTCTGGGAATCTGAAAAATCTCGTTTTGAGAAAATTAAAACTTTGATAATTAATCAAGATAATGGCTCAGAAAATAATTCGAGACGAACTCAGTTTATGAAACGTATAGTTGAGTTTTCCCAAAAATATCAAGTTAATATACGTTTAGCTTACTATCCCCCCTACCATAGTAAATATAATCCTATTGAACGAACCTGGGCTGTGTTAGAAAACCATTGGAATGGGAGTATTTTAGATGAAATAGAAACCGCTTTGAAATTCGCCCAAACTATGACTTGGAAAGGAAAACACCCGATTGTTAAGTTGATTACTGAAACTTACGAAAAAGGAGTAAAGCTTACTAAAAAAGCCAGGGAAAAAATCGAAGAAAAAATCGAACGTCTCACAGAATCAACGAATCAAGACTTTCCCGATTTGGGGCAATGGTTTATTGATATTTATTATGATAAGACCTAGTTTCTAGTTAACTAAGATGGTTAGCTAAAAACTGTATTTGATTCTTTAACTTGTCCTTGTTATACTCGAAAAAGCTCGGAAGTATAAAAGTTTATGCTGCTATTTTTTTTCGGAAAAATAGGTTGTAATGGGAGACTCTTTGTTTTCCTAGACAAAAATAATTACTTTTTCAAAAAAACACTTTTCTATTTTTTTGTTGGGTATTTTATTCTCTGGAAGTCCCTTAATTGAGGAGGCAGCAGATGGGGAGTGGTCACTGATAACTGATAACTGGTCACTGATAACTGATAACTGGTCACTGATAACTGATAACTGATAACTGATAACTGGTCACTGATAACTGGTCACTGATAACTGGTCACTGATAACTGATAACTGATAACTGAAAAAGGTGGGAATTACCCACCTTTAACTTGATTTTTGCTGAATTTTTCTAGCGACTGCTACGATCTTGGTCTAAGACGCTGACGGGGAAATTATTATAACTAACGTGATGTTTGCTAGTTTTTTGAATTTCTTCTTTGATTTGATCTAGATCAACATAGCGATCGGCTACATTAATTAAACTATCACTGGTCATCGATCGCAAACTAACCACTTCTACTCGCGCACCGCGGTAACTGACGGAATCGGCAGCATAGGCTAAATCCCCATCACCACTGACAATAACTGCGGTATCATAGGAACCCACTAGAGCCATTAAATCCACGGCGATTTCCACGTCGAGATTGGCTTTTTTGGAACCATCGGGTAATTGTACTAGATCTTTAGCGATGACTCGATAACCGTTGCGACGCATCCAGAGGAGAAATCCCTGCTGTTTTTCGTTAGTGCGATCAACTCCAGTATAAAAGAAGGCACGCAAGAGACGAGAACCAGCAGTTAAACGACAAAGTAATTTGGTGTAGTCAATTTCGATACCTAATTGCAGAGCCGCATAGAATAAATTAGAACCATCGATGAAAATCGCCACACGGCCGCGATTTTCTAGCACTTGTTCGGGGGTGAAGACTGGGGCCGTGTCATAATCATCAAACATTTTATTTTTCCTCGTTTGTTAAAAGTTTAGTGTTGGGTGTTTGCCAGTTGTATCCGAAAGGACAAGAGACCTTAAAAAATAGAGTTATCAAAGAATTCCCTTAGGAATCGTTTAACGGCAGTTCTAGTTTAGAAAAGATCGGTTCAGGTGTTCCCAGTTGTGGATTTGTGGGTAATCCCCATTGACAGTGTTGGGAAAAAGAGACACCATCAGGGGAGTTTTCCCCATCCTCCGACCTGAAAGTATTAAAATCAATAACAAAACCTAGTTGTTGATAAATTTTACTGCTCAAGGTCGGTATTATCGGTGAGAGTAGGTAGGCAGAGAGTCTTACTGATTCCAAAACCGCATAGAGGACTTGTTCTACTGCTGCTTGTTGTTTCTGTTTAAATAAACTCCAGGGCGCACTCTCATCGATAAACTTGTTACTAGCGCGAATTAACGCCAATATTTCCTCACAGGCTTGATTAAATTGTAGCGCATCATACTTCTGTTCAACAATAACCCCTAAATTGATCCCCATATTCTTAAGATGATTGTCGTTGGGGATATCTACGCCAGTCAACTGGGGGGGGATATTTTGGCAGTATTTTTTGACCATGCCTAGGGTGCGATTGAGGAGGTTGCCTAAATCGTTGGCTAAATCCGCGTTAAGAATATTAACAAATCTGGTTTCCTGAAAATCGCCATCCTGTCCTAATTCAATCTCTTTGACGAAATAGTAACGGACGGCATCGGCCCCATAGCGATCAACCAAATCGAAGGGATCGAGGGTATTACCGAGACTTTTGCCCATTTTCCGCCCGTCTTTGGTCAAAAAGCCATGGCCGAACACTCTTTTGGGCAAGGGTAAACCCGCCGACATTAGCATAGCCGGCCAATAAATGGCATGGAATCTTAATATATCTTTACCGATCAGATGCAGATCGATCGGCCACCATTTGGCCAAGGCATTTTCTAGGGTGGGTTCGTCTTCGGGGTCGAGAAGGGCGGTAACATAGCCAAGAAGGGCATCAAACCAAACGTAGATGGTATGCTGACCATCGTGGGGAATAGGAAACCCCCAAGCCACATTAACCCTAGAAATGGAGAAGTCCTGTAGTCCTTGGTTGACGAAGTTGAGAACCTCATTACGTCGGCTTTCCGGTTGAATAAAATCGGGTTGTTCTTGGTAAATTTGTTCTAGTTGCGTCTGATATTTAGAGAGACGGAAAAAATAGTTTTCCTCGTCGCGCCATTCGGCGGCCAGATTAGTATGAATGGGACAACAGCCATTATCTAACAGTTCTCTTTTTTCCTTAAATTCTTCACAGGCGACGCAATACCAACCCTGTTGGCGATCGAGATAGATATCGCCCTTTTCCCAGACTCTTTCAAAAAATTCGTTAACAATTGCCTGATGACGGGGGGCAGTGGTGCGACTAAAGCGATCATACTGGATCTGTAGCTTTGCCCAGAGATTGGCAAAACTGGTGGCAATGCGATCGCAGTGTGCCTGGGGATTGAGTCCTTTGGCTGCCGCAGTCCGTTCGATTTTCTGTCCGTGTTCGTCGGTTCCTGTAATTAAGAGGACAGAATTGCCCTGTAACCGCTTCCATCGTGCCATAACATCCGCTACGATCGTCGTGTAAGCACTACCGATGTGAGGGATATCGTTGACATAATAAAGGGGTGTTGTTAAAGCAAATGTTTTTCGCTCATTCAAATCATTCATGAAATTTATTTTTTTAAATAGACGAGGCCGCCGCAAGGCTGATCCGTAGATGATTGGGAGATAATCTGTATATCTTATGATCCCCCAATTCTGTTTTATCCTTTAGTTGTGATCTAAGTCAATAAAAACAATCTTAAGGCCGATTTTTTTTTCCATGAAGCTGCTTACCCCCCTATCTACCTCTCGTTTAATTCTTGATACCACACGCACGAGTCTGTTTACCGTCGGTCAAGAAAATCTACCCAGTCAAGGAGTGGCGATCGTGGTAAGTAACCATCGTAGCTTTTTGGACGCGCCGATTTTAATTCAAGCTTTGGGCAAAACTCTCCCGATCGCCTGTCATCACTACATGGGAAAAACGCCGCTTTTGCGGGAATTAATCGGAGAATTGGGCTGTTTTCCCTTTGATACTCCCGAAAATCGCCACCGGACTTTTTTTCGGCAAGCAACGGATTTTTTACAGTCTGGACGATGGATCGGTTTATTTCCGGAAGGTGGATCGCCGATGTTAAATTTGACTTCTCCTCGTCAAATCAGCCGTTTTCAAAGCGGATTTGCCCATTTAGCCCTGGGTTGTCCCGTGGAGAATCTATCGGTCTTACCTGTGGCTATTCTCTCCGAGTCGGAAACTACTATTAGTCCTTTTCCCGTGCGTTTGCTGCGCTTATTAGATACCACAGAACCTTTATTCGATCAAGATGGTTGGCATCCCGTTGTATTTTATCATCGTGTCAAGGTGGCGATCGGTCGTCCCTATGGAATTACTGAAAGCGATCGCTCAGATTATCAAGGTAAACAAGGAAAAAAAGCCCTTAATCGTTTAATTGGTCATTGTCAGTCGGAAATTGGCGATTTATTGCTGAAAGGGTAAGTCAGGAGACAGGAGGCAGCCTTGAATCAGTTATCATACTAAATCCGTTGAGTAACGCACAGAAAACGGGTTTCTCGGAGAAACCCGTTTTCTACTCATGCACTCATGCAAAACGGAGAATAAATAATCAGTTTTTAATAACTGGATTTAGTATCAGTTATCAGTTATCAGTTATCAGTTATCAGATGTGAGTTTTCAGTTTACTGATTACTGTTTACTGTTCACTGAAAATACTTCTCACTTCCTAACTCATAATTCATAATTGATAGTGGAGTGATTTGTTATAAGTAGGGAGGCACAATTATTTGTAGGATGGGTTAGCAGTAGCCTAAAATGATCGGGCGTTGGGTTTCATGCTTCAACCCAACCTACGTTCTAGGGTTGATTCAAGGTAGGGTTGATTCATGAATCAACCCTACCCCGACTGATTACTGTTTACTGTTCACTGAAAATACTTCCCACTTCCTAACTCATAATTCCTAATTCATAATTCATAATCCTTTTTCTTATTGCGCTAATATTCTGACTAGCTCTGCTTTCTTCATCTTGCTTAAACCAACGATTCCCTTTTCTTTGGCTAGAGTCTTTAATTCAGAAACAGTCTTGAGTTTGAGAGTTTCTTCTGAAAATTCCTCAATCACTGCATCTTGTTGAGATTGAGGAGTGAGATAAAAGACAGTTTTGAGTAAATCTAATCCCTTCCCTTTTGTAATTCCACACTTGAGGGCAACAATTGAGTCTAAACTCTTCCAGAATTGACGGGGAGCCTCATCAATCCTAGCAGTAGCAGTAGCTAATTTAACTGTTTTTAGGGGGCTATTCGGTTGTTCAATTAAGAACTGTAAAGCAGATTTAATTTCTTCTCTTGAAGCTTTTGACAGATTTAGTTTTGGGGTTTCTTCTCTTGCCAAAACTCTGGATATATTCCTAGCATCTTCTGTTCCATCGGCAATAATACACCAAATTCTTTCTAGTCCAGCCCTTTCAGCCACAGCATAAACAAATGAGTTGCCGATAACTTCATAGCGATCCTCTGATAGTTCTTTGACGATTACAGGCAGCCAATTGCGTCCACCTGTCTGCTGTAATAGTTTGGCAGCAACTTCAATTAAAAAACTATCAGCATCGGTTCCATTGGTAATTTCTATTTCATCTAAGTAGAGATACTTCAAAGTACCAATATCGGTATATTCCATCATTGTAAAAAATACTCCTTTGCTAAGTCTTCGTAGTAGTAATAAACGGAAATATGTTTATAAACGGCCGGCACGCGAGCGAAAGCAGCACTGGCTATAATAGCGTATTCTGGCAGGTGATGAATATGTAAATTTTTATTGGCCTTAGCGTGTTTGGGATAAAAATAGGGTACAAGGTTTTTGTCATTTTTTAGTATTTGATTAATTTCTTTTTGGGCAAGCTGTAACTGTGGTTGAGTAATCTTCTCACCGTTGAAAAAAATTGGTAAGGCTATGGGAGTCCCATCTTTTTTTGATTTTTGCATTTCCGGCAGAAACTCCTTGATGGCAGTGGCTGCATTATTAAGGGAGAATGAATTGTTATGTTTTGTGGGTAAGAGGACAACATCGGCAGCATAAACAGCCAGCTGGCTAGTAAATCGCCAATTGGGAGCTGCATCTATAAAGATGTAATCATATTCATATCTAGCTAAGTCTAATTTTCTATGGAGAGTGGATATTTTCATTTTAGAATGATATTCAAATTCCGTCAGCTCTGCTATTTTAGGATCAGTAGGAACGACATCGAAGGTAATTTGTCCTTTTGAATTCTTAAAAATATAGGGACGAATCACTGATTTTAGATCAATATTCTTATCAGTTAAAGCCTTTTCTAGTAGTCCATTTTGTGGTTTTATATTTAGGAGAGAGCTAGTTAAATCTCGTTGATTAAAATCAAAGTCTAAAACTAAAACTTTTTTACCTAAAAAAGCAAGAATAGCCGCAAGATTTATGGTTGTGGTGGTTTTGCCTACACCGCCTTTATTATTGTAAACAGTAACCGTTAATGCTTTGGGAGTCTTGTCAATTTTTGTCTTGATCAGAGCTATAGTATCATCAATGTTATCAGGGGTTAGCTGTATGCAAGTAGTAGCAGGAAAAATGGTTTTACCATGTTTTCTAAATAACTGGATGTGCGAACTATTAGTGATAATTCCCCATTGGGCTGCTTGACACTTAGTCCCTAATAACTGACGCTTTAACTGATTGACAGTTGACGCATACTTTGGACTATTTTCAGTTAGGTTAATCTCTCTACCCTTTAACTCTATCAGCAGAAAAGGATTACTCTTTGTCTGTAAAAAAATATCGTTTCCTAGGTTTCTCCGAGTGGCAAAGTCGGTAATCCCACCGCCTCCCGTGTCGTACTGTGGAATTATCTCCGTGGTTGAAAATCCTAAATATGATATCAGGTAAGGTGCAAAGTTTGTGCTAACAATCGCTTCAGACGCACTTTGAGGCAAATGCTGAAGATAAGATTTGAGACTTTTTACTTTGGGGGTGTTATCTTTCATTTCAGTTCACAAACTATAGACTAAAGTTAATGAATTGCTGTTTTTTTGATTATAATACTAAATCCAGTTATTAAAAACTGATTATTTATTCTCCGTCTTGCCTTTTGCATGAGTAGAAAACGGGTTTCTCGGAGAAACCCGTTTTCTGTGCGTTACTCAACGGATTTAGTATAACACCCCATTTCCTCAACCCCTAAACCATTATGGAAAAATTAACTAATCTCGATCGCATTGCTGAAGAAATTTTAGGTTTAATTCCAACAGAAACGGTTATCATTGCCGAATTTGACGGTGATGGTATTTATTATCGCGCGGGTGCGGGTAAAAACACCCAGGCAATTGTGGGCAAAAGGGGAGATATTGCCACGTCGGGATTGTGTACGGTGGTTTACCAGGGGAGTTGTGCGGTGGTGGTGGGACAAACCCTAGGAGATAATCGCATTCGTCAGGATATAGCGGTGGCTTTGGGGATAAAAACGGCTTTAGCTGTGCCAATTAGGGTTAATAATCGGTTATTTGGTGCAGTAATGCTGTTAAACCGTCTCGATGGTCAGGAATTGACCGATCGAGATAGTTTGTTAGTGGAGGAATATCTGAACTCGCTACTCAGAGATGAGGGATAGAAGCGGTTGGGTAATCCAGTTGAATGCTACGGCGATTTGATGGTTAAGGGTGGGCAGACGGTAGAGATAGACTAAGCGACGGGTAAGATGGGCAAGGGGACCGGCTAATTCTAGTCCTAAACCGCTAATAGTAGCTTCATCGACTCCGAGGGTCAACATTTCGCCTAAAGGTTGATAACGGAAGGGTAAAGCTGGTTTATCGTGGAAACTCGCCCAAATATTCCAAGCGCAGTAGTCGGACTGTTGAAGGGCGACCTGGGCCGTGGCAGCATAGGGTTTATCCTCTTGGTCGCGACCATCGGCCGCATCGCCGATCGCGTAGATGCTGGGGTTTTCGACAGTTTGTAAATATTGATTAACTTTTAGTAATTTGCGCTCATTATGTGCTATGGGCAAATTAGCGAGTAGTGGAGAGGCGATCGGGCTAACGGTCCAGAGAATTAGATCAACGGGGATATTGTCGATCTGTCCTTTGTAGTCAAGGGAGAGGCGATCCGCTTGGATGTCGGCGACGGTGGTTTCTAGGTCTAACCAAACTAGACGTTTTTCTAGGGCTTTTTTGGCGGTGTCGCGGTTAAATTGGTTTGAAGGGCCAAGTATATCGCTATTTCTTTCGATCAGACGAATTCTTCCCCTTTCTCCGAGACGATCGGCCAGCTTACAGGCTAATTCTACGCCGCTATAACCGCCCCCGATAATGGCGACCCGGATTTTATCGCGATCGGATTGTTCTAGGGTTTTAAGTCGATCCCGAAGACGATAGGCATCCTCTAGACTACGGAAGGGGATAACGTGGGTTCTGGCCCCGGGTAGGAAGTCAAGGGAAGATTGACCACCGAGGGCGATCACGAGGCGGTCATAGCATATATCGTTTTGATTGTCAAGGGTTATTTTATGATTATTAACATTGATCGCCGTGACGGTTCCCTGTTGGAAGTCAACGGGGGTATTAGCGAGCAATTCGCTGAAAGGGGGAGCTATTTCCCAGGATTGCAGTTCTGAGGTGACTAATTCGTAGAGAAGGGGAGAAAATAAAAAGCGATCGCTTTTATCAATTAAGGTAATGTGGGGAGGGTGTTGATCTTGCCAAGGCAATTGACTCAGACGTAAAGCAGTATAGAGTCCACCAAAACCACCACCGAGAATACAAATTTTTGGGTTTGAGTCAGTCATATCGATCGCTGAGGGTTTTGTTTCTTATTGTGACACTGCCTGCCGTGAAATGGACGGGGAAACTTAAACCCAAATTTTCGGTAAACCAGGAAAGAAAAATAGTTTTTATTTATCTACCCAGCCAAATCGTCAGCAAAGCCATAATTGTAGCCAGAAAAAGGATATGATTCATCCAATCATCGAAAGACCAATTTTTAAACATAATTTAGTTCCTTAAAATCGAGGCTTACCGCTCAAAAGCTTACCTTAATTTCTAATAGAAGTGCTATCGGGGGCAGCCGGTTGACCCGGGCAATATATTAAGATCAGTTAAACGTAGGTTGGGTTGAAGCATGAAACCCAACGCCCGCTCATGTTACGGTACCGCTAACCCATCCTACAAACAATTGTGCCTCCCTTCGACGTAGCTCAGGGCAAGCCCTACTTAGAAGTGCTATGGCTGGTTGACTCTGGCAATATATTAAGATGAGTTAAGGGCAGTAAAGGGATCGTTAAATCAATCATAAATTGTTATAGTCCATTTCCTCCAGAGCCTAGCATAGAGGGGAAGCCTCCTTAATCCCTAGGTAATTGTATGAATGGACTACAACAACAGATTATCAGTCTTGATCGGAAAGTCGATCATCTACAGGATATTGTCGAAAGCCTCAGCCAGCAAATTGCTATCCTAGCCGGGCATAAATCGAGTCATTCCCCGCGAGAATCCCTGGAAATGGTCGGTTTTTCCGAGTTATCCGATAATAGCCTCTACGATCATAAAGATATTCTCCGGGATCACGGTGGCAAACAGGCCCCAGCTGTCAATGGCGATAATCCTTTTTCCGATGAAATCCAAATTCGCCGATTAACGGCACAATTGACGGCAGCCTACAATCGCATTGCCGCCCTCGAAGAACAATTACTCACCTATCGCATCCATTCCTAGTTAATTTCTGCCCAGAGGATTGGTGGAAGAGGGCGAATTAGGGTTGGGTAGATTGGGCAAACCGGGCAAGGTGGGATTAGTCGGCAAATTGGGCAAAGGATTGCTATTTTCCATTGTGGGATTGTTAGCTTCCCCCGATAGAGTCGCTAAAGCCACGCGATCGCCGCCTACCTGTCGCAGTAGGTCTAAAACCCCAACCACTTCGTTATAACTGGCATTTCTGGAGGCATTCAGTACCATCAGTCCATTGGGACTATATTGATGATAATTCTTGATTGCCTCAAACAACTGGGGGCGAGTCACCATCTGTTTTTCGACGTAGAGTTGTCCGAAATCATCGAGACTAACCACCAACATTTCCCGCATCGGGGTGGTGGCGGTACTAGCTTTCGGTAAATCGAGACTGATAGCCTGTTGGCGAGATAATCCCACTGCACCGAGAATAAAGAAGGTGAGAATACAGAAAATTACATCGATCAAGGGAATGATATTAACCTGCACATCCTCTTGAATGCGGTGTTGATCATGCCATAATTTGAGCGGACGAGCCGTAATATGGCTACTTTTTGGCTTTTTGTGGTTAAGAGATTTAGTTTCGGCCATGGCTGATAAGGGAGAGATTTAGCGTTCGAGAGGTTTTTCTAGGTTAGCACTGAGGGAGTATTGTTGGTCTTCCCCATCTAGCCAACGTTGACGATAGATAATTTCTAAATCACTGCCGGCCTTGCGAAAAATTCGGGCTTGATTGAACCAGAGTCCCTGAAAAATGCGATAGAAAGCGAGGCTAAAAATAGCGACAATTAAGCCAGTAGCGGTGGAAATTAAAGCTTCACTAATACCTAAAGTTACTCCAGCTGTGGAGGAAGTTCCCAGGTCACTCAGTTGAATATTGGCCAAAGAGGTAATTAAACCGAGTACCGTCCCCAATAATCCTAGCAGGGGAGAAAGGGCGATGACTGCCTCAAGGATTTTATCGCCCCGTTTCATTAGGGATAACTGTTCATCGGCAGCCGACTCGATGGCAAAGTGAAAAACCTCTGGATCTGGATTTTCTAAGCGCAGGGGTGCGTAGAGATAGCTACCAATGGGGTGATTGCGGGAATCCCTAGCGACTTTTGCCGCCAAATCCCAATTACGGATGGCCGATTCCATAATCCGGTTTAAAATCTGGCCTTCACTGAGGAGAGTACGACTCCAAAACCAAATTCGTTCGATAATAGTGCTAAGAGCTAAAATAGACAGAAAAAGCAGCGGCCACATGGCCACTCCGCCTTTTTGGATTAAATCAGTTATACTCACGAGTTGTTTTGTTCCTCCAATACCGGGCGATCGGGTAATGATTATAGTTTAAGGATTATAGTTTAAGATTTAGCTTAATCGATTGACATTTATAGTTATCACGCTGACTTACAATACAGGATGAGATGGGGCTTTTCAAGGGGCCAGAAGATATCAAAAAAGGGATTGCCCCTGAGTAACGCACAGAAAACGGGTTTCTCCGAGAAACCCGTTTTCTACTCATGCAAGGGGCAACCCCCCCTGCCCCCCGACATCGGGGGGGTAGGAGGAATAGATAATCAGTCTTTAATAACCGGATTTAGTATTAAGCCAGCTAAAATAAAAAAAAGGAGTGAAAATAATCACTCCTACTGATAATCACAAGAAAAACAGGCTTAAATCTAGAGAGCGTTGGCCCCCGCTACTACTTCTAACAATTCTTGCGTAATAGCGGCTTGACGCGCTTTGTTATAGGTACGGCTTAAAGTGCCAATTAACTCGCTGGCGTTCTCGCTGGCGTTACTCATCGCCGTCATCCGGGCTGCTAATTCACTAGCTGCCGATTCCTGGAGAGCGCGCAGTAATTGGTTATTTAAGTACAAAGGTAGGAGAGAATCGAGGATTTGGACGGGATTCTGCTCAAAAATCATGTCTTGGGGGAAAACCTGCGCCGGTTGGCTGGCCATTTTTTCCCTTTGTACCTTAAATTTTCCCTCTTTAGTCACCAAACGGAAAATCTCGTCATCCTGTACCGCCAAACCTTGAGTAGTTAAAGGTAAGAGGGTTTGAATCACCGGAGTGGCACTGATCAGGGAGATAAAACGAGTATAAATTAACTCGACACGATCAACAGTTTCCGATAAAAATAAGGAAAGCAATTCATCCCCAATCGTGCCAGCTTCATCGGCAGTGGGAATCTGTTCGAGGTTAATAAATTTAGCGGCAATGGGAGCATTCCGGCGCTCGAAATATTGTGCAGCTTTCCGGCCGGCAACAACTAATTGATACTTAATCCCTTGCTCTTTTAATTCATTCATCCGTTGTTCGGCACGACGGATGACGTTAGTATTATAACCGCCACAAAGACCTCGATCGCCTGTGACTATTAACAGAGCCACGGTTTTTACTTCCCGTTGGGCCAGCAGGGGTAAATTAACATCACTAAAGGCTAAACGACCTTGGAGATTATAGAGTACCTGAGCGAGGGCATCGGCAAAAGGACGGGTACAGAGAACTTGTTCTTGGGCGCGGCGCACTTTTGCTGCCGCCACCAGACGCATGGCCTCGGTAATTTTTTTGGTATTTTTGACCGATTGAATTTGGTCGCGAATCGCTTTGAGATTAGGCATAATTCAGTTATCAGTTATCAGTTATCAGTTATCAGTCATCAGTTATCAGTCATCAGTTATCAGTTATCAGTTATCAGTCATCAGTTATCAGTTATCAGTTATCAGTTATCAGTTATCAGATTGGAGTTTTAAGTGAGCAGTATGTGTTAAGTGAGCAGTATTAAATAGCAGTTTCTTGCCATCTTTTCACTGTTTACCGCTCACTGTTTACCGCTCACTGTTTACTGATCACTGTTTACTGATCACTGTTTACTGGTCACTGATAACTGAAAAGGCTGACAGCTTAAAGCTCACAGAAGTTTACTTGAAAGCCTGTTTGTACTCGTTGATGCCATCTTTGAGCAGGCCTTCTGCTTCGTCGTTGAGTTGTTTTTCAGTGCTGACGATCTCAACGTAGCGAGGTTTGCTGGTTTTCAGGTATTCCCGTAAACCGGCGCAGAAATCGATAACTTTATCGGTGGCGATATCGTCGAGATAACCGTTTAAACCGGCATAAACCACCGCCACCTGTTCCCAAACGGAGAGGGGGAAGTTTTGGGGCTGTTTGAGGATTTGACGCAGACGTTGACCGCGAGCCAGTTGTGCTTGGGTGGCCGCATCAAGGTCAGAAGCGAATTGAGCAAAAGCTTCTAATTCGTCAAACTGGGCTAATTCGAGTTTTAATTTACCAGCAACTTTCTTCATTGCTTTCGTTTGGGCCGCCGAACCCACGCGGGATACGGAAATACCAGCGTTAATTGCGGGACGGAAACCAGCGTTAAAGAGGTCGGTGGAGAGGAAGATCTGACCGTCAGTAATCGAAATTACGTTGGTGGGAATGTAGGCAGAAACGTCACCGGCTTGGGTTTCGATAATCGGCAGGGCGGTCATGCTACCACCACCGAGGGCATCGCTGAGTTTAGCGGCACGCTCTAGTAAACGGGAGTGGAGATAGAAAACGTCGCCGGGGTAAGCTTCCCGACCGGGAGGACGACGCATGAGCAGGGATAGCTGACGATAAGCTTGAGCCTGTTTGGTGAGGTCATCGTAGATAACTAGGGTCGCTTTGCCTTTATACATGAAGTATTCGGCGATCGAAGCTCCGGTGTAGGGGGCGATATACTGGAGGGTGGCGGGGTCGTTAGCGTTAGCGGCCACCACCACGGTGTAATCCATGGCGCCTCTTTGGGTGAGGGTGTCGATTACTTGGGCGACGGTGGAGGCTTTTTGACCGATGGCGACATAGACACAGATCACGTCTTCGCTTTTCTGGTTAATGATCGTGTCAATGGCGATCGCTGTTTTACCGGTTTTTCTGTCACCGATAATTAACTCCCGTTGACCACGACCGACGGGAATCATGGCATCGATAGCGGTAATGCCGGTTTGCATCGGTTCACAGACGGATTTGCGAGCGACAATACCGGGGGCGGGGGATTCCACCAGACGGGTTTCGCTGGCGAGGATGTCCCCTTTACCGTCGATGGGACGACCGAGAGCATCAACCACGCGGCCGACTAAGGCGTCACCCACGGGAACCTGAGCGATTTTACCGGTAGCTTTCACCGTACCGCCTTCTTTAATCCCGAAACCGTCACCCATTAACACCGCGCCGACGTTATCTTCTTCGAGGTTAAGGGCGATGCCGACGGTTCCATCTTCAAATTCTAATAGTTCTCCCGACATGGCCTGTTGTAGGCCGTAGATGCGGGCAGTACCGTCACCCACTTGCAGGACGGTTCCCACGTTGGAGACCTGTACTTCTTGGTTATAGGATTCGATCTGTTGACGAATAATCGTGCTAATTTCGTCGGGTCTGATAGCTACCATAGTTTAATCTGGGAAAAAGTAAAAAATTAGAAGGTGAAAAAACGGCAAAAAAGAGAGATTAGATGACCTTAGCGCAGGGAGAGGCTGAGGCGTTGTAGTTGACCGCGAATGCTGGCATCAAAGACCTGAGAACCGACTTTGATCACCACACCACCGATGAGGCTGCCATCAACTTTGGTTTTCAGTTCGACCACATTCGCCCCGGTTAGGGTTTTCACTTTGTCGATGACGATTTGTTTTTGGCTATCGTTCAATTCGGTGGCCGAGGAAACTTCTGCTAAAACGGTGTTAGTCAGCACTCTAGCCAGGGTGAGATATTGTTGACAAACGGGTTCTAAAAATTGAATCCGACGTTTATCGACTAATAACATCATGAAGTTAGTTAAATAGGGATTGGCACTGCTCCCCATTACTTGGGAAAGAACGGCTTTTTTAGCCTCTTCTTTGATGACGGGATTGCCGATAAAAGCTCTTAGATCGGGAGCATTTTCCAACAATTCTAAGAGGGATTTTATTTCGCCGCCGATCGCTTCTAATTGTCCGCTGCTTTGGGCGACGGAAAGTAATGCTTGGGCGTAGGGTTCGGCTATTTCTGAACTGATTAAACTTCCCTGCATCTATTTACCTCCTAGGTTGGCCAAACTGCGATCAATTAGGGTTTGTTGTACCGATTCTTCCAGGCCGGCGCTTAACTGGGATTCCACGTTAGCTAAGGCTAAAGCGGTAATTCTTTGGCGTAATTCTACTAAAACGCGATCCTGTTCTGCCGAGAGATCTTTAGCGGCACTTTCGCGCATTCTTTGAATATCGAGTTCGGCTTGGGCGGCGATGTCGGCGGTGACAGCTTTAGCTCTAGATCGAGAGTTATCGATAATTTTTTCCGCCTCTTGTTTTGCTAGGGCGAGTTTTTTCTGTTCTTCGGCGAGGGCGTTAGCGGCAATATTTTTCCGGTTTTCGGCTTCGGCTAAAGCTTCAGCAATCTTCGACTGACGTTCTCCGAGGATTTGTCCGAGAACTTTGCGGCCGTAGAAGATGACTAAACCGAGCAGAATCGAGAGGTTAAATAGGTTAGTTCCTAGGATATCGGTGTTGATGCCGAATCCTTCTGCTGCCGCTTCCTTCGCCTCCGTGGCTAATAATAAAACTGTGTCGATGATCATGGTTATTGAGGGCGGGGAGTAGGTTATTCAGTTATCAGTTATCAGTTATCAGTTATCAGTCTTCTAACTCCTGACGACTGAGTTCTATCTTTTCACTGATCACTGTTATTAACCAAGGGCTGGGGTTTAGCGAACGAGTTCGGGGCCGAGGAGTTTTTCGAGAATTTGACGGGAAAGAGAGGCCACTTGTCCTTCTAGAGAACGAAAGGCTTCTTCTTTCTGTTGGGCAATTTCGGCGGCGACGGCTTCCTTACGGGCGATCGCTTCTTTTTGGGCTGCGGCAACTCGTTCGCTGGCTAGTTTTTGGGCCTCGGCTTGCGCTTGGGCGATAATCTCTTGGGATTGTTTACGAGCCGAACTTAATTGCAATTCGTACTCTTGTACCAGTGCTTCGGTTTTGGCTAGTTGTTCTTTGGCTCCGCTTTCTGTTTGCCGAATATACTCCGCCCGTTCATCTAAAACTTTACTGAGGGGTTTATAAAAAACGGCGTTCAGGATCACTGCCAAAAGAATAAATTGTAGTGCCATCACTGGCAGGGTGGCATCGAAATCAAACATTGATTTATTCCTGATAAATAGAAGCTATAGGCAGGTTCAAAAAAGGAAGACGATCCCCCTGCTTTAACAATGAACAGTCAGGGGGGATCAGCAAAATTCCCTTAACTAGCTATCAGCCTTCCGTCCCAAAAACCAGACTTTTTAGTTGGCTCCTTTGGCGTTTTTTGAGAGTTTTGAAAACTCTGCCGCCAAGCTGGGGACTGGGGGCTGATAGCCCACTGCTTTTTTAATTAGGCGAAGGGGTTAGCGAACAGTAAAACGAGAGCGATAACCAAGCCGTAGATGGTTAAGGATTCCATGAATGCCAAGCTGAGGAGAAGGGTACCACGAATTCTTCCTTCAGCTTCGGGTTGACGGGCGATACCGGAAACAGCTTCTCCAGAAGCGGTTCCTTGACCAACGCCGGGGCCGATAGCGGCTAAACCAACGGCGAGGGCGGCGGCGATAACGGAAGCGGCAGCTACTGTGGGGTTCATGGTGATTTTTTCCTCTATTTACTAATCAATTTCAATCTGTTGTTTACAGAGCGCGTTCTCAGCCGTAAAAAATGGCTGGTTTTCTGCTCAAAACTCCCGAAAGAGTTTTTGGGAAAGAACGATCCTGGAATTCAGTTGCTCATCCTGAATTCGACCAATAATTTCTTAGTTATTATCCTATTATTTGGACACTTTTCCCTAAGAAATTTTTCTGTTTTCGTCCCTCGCTTTTAAGCGTGTTCCTCTTCGTGTTCCGATTCCAGTGCCTCATGGATATAGGCCCCGGCAAGGGTGGCGAAGACAAGGGCCTGAATAGCGCTGGTAAATAAACCGAGAGCCATCAGGGGGAGGGGTACGACTAGGGGGACAAGGAAGACTAATACGGCCACTACCAACTCGTCCGCGAGGATGTTTCCGAAAAGACGGAAGCTGAGGGAGAGGGGTTTGGTAAAGTCTTCTAAAATTTTGATCGGTAATAGCACGGGAATCGGCTCTAGGTAGTGAGCGAAGTAACCGAGTCCTTTTTTACTGATGCCTGCGTAGAAGTAAGCGAGGGAAGTCAGTAGGGCTAACGCCACCGTGGTATTGATGTCGTTAGTGGGGGCGGCTAATTCTCCTTCGGGCAGTTCGATTAACTTCCAAGGAATCAAGGCCCCTAACCAGTTAGAAACGAAGATAAATAAAAATAGGGTGCCGATGAAGGGCAACCAGGGTCGATATTCCTTTTCTCCTAGCTGGTTTTTGGCTAAATCGCGCAGAAATTCCAGAACGTACTCCATGAGGTTTTGAATACCGCCAGGAACTTTCTGGATCTTGCGGGTAGCGGCGATCGAGGCGATGATTAAGATAGCGAAGACGATCCAGGAGACCGCGATCACTTGCCCGTGAATTTTTAGTCCGCCGATGTGCCAGTACCAGTGTTGTCCCACTTCCAGGGAAGCGAGGCTATAAAAATTAAGCACACTTAAACTGTCTAACATTTTCACCTTGGAGAGATTCGGGTTCGCAAATCAGGGTTATTTTAACGGTCAAAGGGTTTAGGAATCGGCTTTCTGCTCCAACTTGAAGATGGTTTGCAGAGTATAGACGATGATCGCCCCTTTATAGGTCAAAAAACCCAAAAAAACCGGCACTATGTGCAGTTCTTGCCAACGACTGGCGATGATGATTAATCCAGCGAATAGGGCTAATCCTTTTTTGCCTACCCGATTTTTCGTTACCCCCAATTTTTCCACTTCCCCGGCCAGGAGTTTTAGGTAAACGACTCCCACCATTGCCCCTAATAGGTAATTAAGGGCAGTATTGAGGGAATAAAACAGCCACACGGGTATAAAGATCAGACCGCTTAAGATCAGGGTGGTGATCAGTAAAGTGTTTTGTAGTTGATAGTATTCCCGCATCGGATCTGACGGCGGGTTGGTTTCTGGGGTTGGGGGAGATTCGATCGATGGATCAGACAAGGTACACCTAAATCAGCGATAGACTAATCTCAATATCTGGATTGCTTTCCCAGCTATGACGCTCAGGTAAGCCACAAGACATATTATCACGGCAGCGGCAACAATTATTAAGCAATTGTAAATTGTCATGATTCCGTCGGTCGTCGGTCGTTAGGAGACGGGAGACAGGAGACTCCGAGACAGTTATCGGTGATCAGTGATCAGCGGCTCTCTTGGGGTTATAGTGATGAGCAGCTCTTATCGAAGAAAGGGCGTAGGCTATAGGTCCCTACCAATTACACAGGTGCAATGTAGGGGCGCAACGTGGTCAGTGAGTTGATCGAACTGCTTGCGCCCATAATGTGACATTGTGAACATTTTTCCGCCAATATCCAAGAGAGCTTTTTCAGTTCACTGATTACTGATTACTGTTTACTGGACGGCTACGCCGTGCCTTTGGCAACACTGAAAAGCTCCCCACTTCCCCATTTCGCCAGAATTAGTCTCAATCAGGTTTTTTTAAGAGTTTTGCGCCACAGTTTTTACAAAAATTGGCATCTATATCGTGACGGGGTAAACCACAATCTGGACAAGGATAATCAGTTTGAGTGCCAGATTTTAATAGTTGTTTAGTCAGATCGCTAATTTGCAAGGGAATTAACAAAACTCCCGTTAAAATCATTAAAACTGTCACCATTTTGCCCCCATCAGAAAGGGGAGTCACATCCCCAAATCCCACGGTAGTCATAGTCACGACAGCAAAGTAAAAAGCATCAAAAAATGTCCGATATACTTGGGGATTAATCGGGTGTTCGATCTGATAAATTAAACCCGCATAGACAAAAATAATCGAAAATAGAGTTAGTAAAATGCGAATAAATACTATCTGATCGGAAGTTTTAATTTGAAAAATAGAAAGATCGGAACCAAAAAAACGAATCACTCGCAAAATTCTAAACCAGCGAAAAATTCTAAAGAACCTAATATCAAAAAAACCAAAAAATAGGGGAAGAATTGATAATAAATCTAGGATAGAAAAAATATTAAAAACAAAGCCTAGTTTTGATTCCGCACACCAAAACCGAATTAAATACTCTAGGGAAAATAAGCTTAAAATTCCCCCATCAAGCTGACGTAACCACATTTGCCAAGTCGCAGATAAGGGATAGGTTTGCGCCACATAAATCCCCAACGAGAGTAAAATTAATGCTAGGATAAGCAGATTTACCGTCAGTCCGATCGCCGTGGTGACATCCTCTAAATAAAAAGCTATCTTGGCACGAAAAGAAAGCATAAATTCAGCTATCAGTAAACAGTAACCAGCAATCAGTGAACTGAAAGCTCACATCTGATAAGTAGTTGGACAAAAGTAAAGTTAACTGTGGGGTAAGGAGTCGGTCGTCAGTAGGAATTGCGGCAATTTACATTTCTTAAGATAGACAACAGAATTTATGTCCGACTACTTAACTGATAACTGATAACTGATAACTGATAACTGATAACTGATAACTGATAACTGATAACTGATAACTGATAACTGATAACTGATAACTGATAACTGATAACTGATAACTGATAACTGATAACTGATAACTGATAACTGATAACTGATAACTGATAACTGATAACTGATAACTGATAACTGATAACTGATAACTGATAACTGATAACTGATTAAGGTAATTCCACCGAAGTTGGTTTAGCGATATGAGGCAAACCCCAACCCAATTTTTCCCGGAGGATGCGGAAGAATTCCGTCGATTGCAGACGGATAAAATGGACTTGGTGGGGCGATTTCTGCACATTAATTCGATCTTCTGGCAAGATATAAGAACCGCCATTACCGTCCACTACCATCACCATGCGATTAGCAGTTGCTGGGAAAATATTCACAGTTTCCTTGTCAGAAAATACCAAGGATCTGGAAGCTAAAGAATGGGGACAAATGGGGGCTAATTGTAATACCGGCACATCGGGAGTTATTACCGGGCCACCGGCGCTGAGAGCATAGGCAGTAGAACCGGTAGGAGTGGAGAGAATCACCCCATCGGCAGCGATATCGACGGGCGCGTGTTCACCAATTTGAATCTCAAAATGACACATACTGGTGAGGGGTTCCCGGTGGACGACCACCTCATTGAGAGAAAGTGCCTCCCAGAGGAGGGTATCTTCGCGAAACAGTCGCACCGTGATCATCGAGCGATTTTCGATGGTGTAATTCCCCTCTAGAACCAGTTCTAAGGCGGGTTCAAGCTGATTTAGGTAAATTTCGGTCAAAAAGCCCATGTGTCCCGTATTGACCGTTAACAGGGGCAAATTGAGGGTGGCCAACTGCCGGGCCGCCGATAGGACTGTACCATCGCCCCCCAACACGATCGCAAAACTTAAATCTTGCTCGAAGTGGGGGGGGACTAACTGATCGATCGGGGTAAAACAAACCGGACGAGAGGGTTTAGAATGGCCTAGCAGGCCACCGCTGCCGGTAGCCATAAACACCTGCCAACCTAGGGAAAGTAGCTGATCTTGTATCTGATGGGCTGTTTTACAAGCGATAGGCTTAATATCGTTGTAAATAATGCCGATTTTGGGCATTGACAAATTTTCCTACTGCTGAATCACGCTTTCTTTTTGAAAGGAGTTTTCTTCTTCTTCTGAGCTTTTTGTTTCTCGAAGTCGATTTCCTTGAGCTTCTTGAGAATGCGGCTAAAGTATTCTTGTAAATAGGATTCTAAAGTAGTTGTTTGACTCGGATCAAGGCCAAATACTTGATAAACTTCTGCCATGGGGGCATCAAGAGCTTGACCACTAGCGAGAACTTCCGCAAAAGCTAGTCGGTCAGATATATTATAGGTCCATTGGAAACAATGGCTTATTCCCCGCATAAAACGCAGTAATCCCATGGGTAAACGCCAAATTTTCCCCTCTTTACCCGATAAGCGTTCGCAAACTTCGATAATTTCTTCAGCTTTCCAAGCTTTGCTGCCGACCACGGGATAGGATTGACCGACGGTTTCGGGGACTTCTAGGGCGCGAACGGCGAATTTAGCGATATCTTGGGTGTCCATGTAGGCGATCGCCGTACTTTCCCCCGTGATCCAGACCGTTTGATTATCTAACATCGGGATGGCGTATTGACCGATTAAACCCTGCATAAAGCCACAGGGACGGAGAATTGTATATTTTAAACCCGATTCTGCTAGAAATTTCTCGGTACAGCGTTTTATCTCCATTAAAGGCACGTTGGGATATTTTTCGGCATTGAGAATCGAGAAGAAAATAAAGCGATCGACTCCCGCAGTTTTGGCCGCTTGAATCAGATTAACTTTACCATCCCAATCCACCTGTTTAATGCTGGCTGAGTCCGTCGCCCGGGCAGTAGCGGCATCGATCACCGCGTCCATTCCCTCTAAAGCGGCAATAATGGTACTCTTATCCCGTAGGGTTCCCCCGACTAATTCTGCGCCCCATTCCTTCAAAAAAGCCCCTTTTCTCTGACTGCGTACCAAACAACGCACTTGATGTCCCTGATCGATGGCATGACGCACGATCTGTCGCCCTAGGGTTCCTGTCGCACCGACAACTAATACTTTCATCTATAATTAATTTTTTGTTACATTTGTTAACACTTCTCTAAGATACTATCAAAAAAGTGGATCATTGGGGATAGAAAAATTCTAAGATTCCCCGATCCCCGTCCAGTTCTACCATTGTTCCCACCGGTAAAGCGGCATTATCGCCATCATGCCCGAAAGGTAACTCAGCAATAACCGCAATGCCCAAATCGCCCAAACGCTCTTTTAAGACTTCCTCTACGGTTTGACTATCACTACCAGGGGCCGCCAGACAACGGCTAAAACGACCGAGGGCAATGCCTTTAATTTGGGAGAAAATGCCCAGCATTCGCCACTGAGTTAACATTCGATCGATCCGGTAGGGGGCCTCGGTTACGTCCTCTAGGGCTAAAATTACCCCCTCTAGGGTGGGTTGAACCGAGGTTCCGAGGAGATGGGTGGCTACGGTTAAATTAGCTGGTAATAAGCGTCCCCGCACTTTGCCCCCACCCCAACCTTGACCGACAAGAGGGGCTAAAGGACGACCTTCCAGAAGAGAAAAGAGGCGATCGATTGATTGGGAACTTTCCTGGGCTAAGGTGGTTAAAACTGGACCGTGAACGCTACAAATGCCCTGTTTCGCTAAACTCCATAAAATCCCCGTCACGTCGGAAAAACCGATTAACCATTTCGGGTTAGTTTTTGCCCATGTCCAATTTTCCAAGAGGCGAGCGCTACCGTAACCCCCCCTAGCGCAGAGAATTGCTTGACAATCGGCATCTTGCCATGCTTGGGCTAAAGCTTGACGACGTTCCTCGTCGCTACCGGCGAGATAACCGAGACGATTCGACCAATTCTCGCTAAATTCCACTTGATAACCCCTCGATCGCCAGATTTCTAGGCCTTTTTCTAGGGCGGCTAATTCCTTGACGGCGCCACTGGTGGCCACCAGAGAAACTTTAGCACTGGGTTGCAGAAACGATGGGATGATCATAGGCAGATTAAGCGGAAATTACAGGCAATTTTGTGGCAGCATGAAAACTGACAGCATATTCTATCGAATGTTTCTCGATTTTCCCGATTCGTTCTTTGAATTAATCGCTCAACCCGATGTTATTGTTAGCAATTATCGATTTACTTCTCAAGAAGTCAAACAACTAGCTTTCCGATTAGATGGTTTATTTTTGCCGCTTGATCATCTAGAAAATTTGCCCTTTTATCTGGTAGAAGTGCAGTTTCAAAAGGATGAAGACCTATATTATCGATTATTTTCAGAACTTTTCTTGTATCTTAGACAGTATAAACCTTTGTCACCGTGGCAGATAGTTGTTATTTATCCTAGTCGAGAAATTGAGCGAGAACATCCCCAGCAATTTGCTGACTTGTTATCCTTGGACAGGATTAAAAGAATCTATCTGGATGAATTGCCAAATGACGAGACTCCTTCCTTAGCGATCGCTCTAATCAAATTGGTTACGGAAAGTGAGAGTCAAGCTGTTAATTCTGCTAAGATTTTAATTAAACAGGCTCAAAGAGAAGTCAGCGATCGCTTAGTGCAGAGAAATGTCATTGATTTAATCGAAACCATAATCATTTATAAGTTACCCCAAAAAAGTCGGGAGGAAATAGAAGCTATGTTAGAACTACAAGACCTAAAACAAACTCGTTTCTATCAAGAAGCTTTTGGAGATGGAATTGAACAGGGAATTGAACAGGGAATAAACTTGCAAAAATTGAAAACAATTCCTCTACTGCAAGACCTCGGTTTAACCCCAAAACAAATCTCGGAACGCTTAGACTTGACTCTGGACACAGTGCTTAACTATTTGGCACAACAGCAACAATGATCAATCCTGTTTCAACAGTCTAGAAAAACAGCAGTCGAGAGGAAATAGAAGCTATGTTAGAACTACAAGACCTAAAACAAACTCGTTTCTATCAAGAAGCTTTTGGAGATGGTATTGAACAGGGAATTGAACAGGGAATTGAACAGGGAATAAACTTGCAAAAATTGAAAACAATTACTCTCCTGCAAGACCTCGGTTTACCCCCAAAACAAATCTCGGAACGCTTAGACTTGACTCTGGAAACAGTGCTTAACTATTTGGCACAACAGCAACAATAATCAAACCTGTTTCAACAGTCCAGAAAAACAGTAATTGCTAAGTAGTGGACAAATGGATAGTAGCGAATCAGTGACCTTTAACCTATCAGCGATGACATGAAAACTGACAGCATATTCTATCGAATGTTTCTCGATTTTCCCAATTCGTTCTTTGAATTAATCGCTCGACCCGATGCTAGGGTTAGCAATTATCGATTTACTTCCCAAGAAGTCAAACAACTAGCTTTTCGATTAGATGGTTTATTTTTGCCGCTCGATCATCTAGAAAATTCACCCTTTTATCTGGTAGAAGTGCAGTTTCAAAAGGATGAAGACCTATATTATCGATTATTTTCGGAACTTTTCCTGTATCTTAGACAGTATAAACCTTTATCACCCTGGCAGATAGTTGTTATTTATCCCAGTCGAGAAATTGAGCGAGAACATCCCCAGCAATTTGCCGATTTTTTATCCCTAGCAAGGGTTAAAAGAATCTATCTGGATGAATTGCCAAATGACGAGACTCCTTCCTTAGCGATCGCCATAGTCAAATTGGTTACGGAAAGTGAGAGTCAAGCTGTTAATTCTGCTAAGATTTTAATTAAACAGGCTCAAAGAGAAGTAAGCGATCGCTTAGTGCAGAGAAATGTCATTGATTTAATCGAAACCATAATCATTTATAAGTTACCACAAAAAAGTCGAGAGGAAATTGAAGCTATGTTGGAACTACAAGACCTCAAACAAACTCGTTTCTATCAAGAAGCTTTTGGAGATGGAATTGAACAGGGAATTGAACAGGGAATTGAACAGGGAATTGAACAGGGAATTGAACAGGGAATTGAACAGGGAATAAACTTGCAAAAATTGAAAACAATTCCTCTACTGCAAGACCTCGGTTTAACCCCGCAACAAATCTCAGAACGCTTAGACTTGACTCTGGAAACAGTGCTTAACTATTTGGCACAACAGCAACAATAATCAAACCTGTTTCAACAGTCTAGAAAAGCAGTAATTGCTAAGTAGTGGACAAAGGGATAGCAGCGAATTAGTGACCTTTAAGCTATCAGCGATAACTCGATGAATAACGACTTATTGACTTTTCTCTTTGGTGTTGCCCTTCTCATTCTCTATCTAGTTTTTTCAGCTTTAACCGAGATGGGAACAAAATGGCCTTGGACAAAAAAATAGAAATACTTATAGAGGTTAATAAACATAACAACGGCCAAGAGATTCGGCCATTGGAAAGATTCTATTCGCTCTACTGATAAAATATGAAACTAATTGCTGATATTTCCCCGAGCTTGGATTTATTCTTGTTGCTTTTTTTCTGGCATTGTCTCGTCGGTGCCATTGCCACAGTCATCGCTATCAATAAAGGCTATCCAAGATTAAATTGGCTAATCTTCGGACTTCTGGGAGGAACCTTTACCTTTTTTATCGCTCTTTTCCTGAAAAAAAAGCCGAAAATTTAAGGGATGATATTGCTTGATTATCCTTTAATAGTTCCCATCAACACCTCTAAATCTTCTGCGTCTAACTCCTCTGGGATACCATTGCGAATTAATTCCGAAAAATCCTCATTGGGAACCATAAAACATAGTGCATACAGTCTTCCGTCCCCGACATTTCTAATCTCGTGAATACCCGTGGGACGGACTAATAAACTATCCCCCGGCCCCAGGAGAATCGGTTTACCATCACAGATAGCCATTCCCTCCCCTTTGAGGATAAAAAACATTTCTACGGCAAAATGATGACGATGGGTAGGGGTGCGACCGTGGGGATCGAAAATTTCCACACAGACGGTCAAGGAATCCCCCGCTACGGTAGAATCAAAGACGATCGCTAAACGATTCGTATCCCCAGCGCTAATGCGAAAAACTTGATAATCCCGGGGAGATCGAATCACGGGCAACATACAATGATCGCTAGTTAGTTGGCTATTCATCGCTGATTTCGATCGAACTGTGGATGATTCTAAGACTAGCAAAAATTTTCAACTTCGCTCGATTGCGTCCACCACTTTACTCACATCTACGATCGCAGCCACATCATGAACGCGCAGGATATCAGCCCCCTTAGCGATCGCTATAGCACAGGCCGCCGCCGTTCCGAAAACTCGTTCTTTTGGGTCATTTTTGCCTGTAATCTCGCCGATAAAGCGTTTTCTCGACAATCCAATTAAAACAGGTAAATCTAAATCCCGAAATTGCCCTAATTCTCGCAATAACTCAAGATTTTGTGTGCCAGTTTTGGCGAAACCAATTCCCGGATCGATGATAATATTTTCCCTAGCAATGCCCCACTGTAAAGCTTCCTTAACGCGATCCTGTAAAAATTCTTTAATTTCCTTGACTAAATCATTATAATGTGTTAGTGATTGCATGGTTTGCGGATTGCCCCGCAGGTGCATGAGGATGATGGGAACAGCCAATTTAGCCACCGTCGGCAATAATAGGCGATCGAAGGTTCCCCCAGAAATATCATTGATCAAATCGGCCCCGGCGGCGATACCTTGGTCTGCTACGATCGCCCTAGTGGTATCGAGAGAGATAGGAATAGAACTTTTTTGTCGAATAGCGGTGATTACGGGGATAACTCGCGATAATTCTGCTTCTAGGCTAATTTCTTGCGCTCCCGGACGGGTGGATTGACCACCGATATCGATTATATCAGCCCCGGCCTCGATCATTTTCATCGCCTGTAGCAGGGCATTTTCAACATTGTCAAATTCTCCCCCATCACTAAAACTATCGGGAGTAACGTTTAAAACACCCATGATATAGGTGCGTTTTCCCCAAGCAAAAATATGTTCACGAATTGCCGTTAAATTAGACATAATAATAGACCTCTTGTAAAAATCAAAAATTGTTGTTAGGGTTAGGAGTCAGTAGTCAGTAGTCAGTAGTCAGTAGTCAGGAGAATTAAGAATGAATAATAATCAATTAAATGGTCTATTTACATATTTTATGCAATTTAATCCTTACTTTTGCCGTTTTTGAACCTTCACAAATTAATTATGCAAGAGGTTTAATAAATCCTGTAACTGATAACTGATAACTGATAACTGATAACTGATAACTGATAACTGATAACTGATAACTGATAACTGATAACTGATAACTGATAACTGATCACTGATCACTGATCACTGATAACTGATAACTGATCACTGATCACTGATCACTGATCACTGATAACTGATCACTGATAACTGACGGTTATAGTTAATTTTTAGGTGGGGAAGAATCTTTTAATTCAAAATAAGCTTGTACTTCTTCTTTCCAGAGTTGATATTTGTCTTGAATTAGTTGATATTGACTAGCAAAATCGAGGTTACAATCAACGAGATTGCTATCGATATCGGATTGGACTAATTCCCGTTCGATAAGAGTTTCTCGGATAAATTTTAAACATTCTTGTCTCAAAGTTTCCGCTTGATCAATAATTAGCTGGACTTGATTAATTGCTCGATCGTACAATGGAGTTTGTGAATGAAAAATTTCGGAAGATGCGGCCAGATTTCGCAGTCTATGTAATTGATTTTTCTTTTCTACTAAACTGGCAATTTTGGGGTTAATTTCAAAAAGTAAGGTTTTCACCAGAGGAGCCAAGCGGCGAGTATTAGTATAATCGTAGTTATTAAGGTCTGATTTAATCAGGTGTACCTGTTGTAAATCGACGGTAATATCGTGGAATTGAATCTCGGTTTCGGTGATGGTGGGATGAATCGTTTTAACTTTCCAAGTAGTAATAGAAGTCAACTGCTGGCGATCACTATTAACCATTTGCTGCTCCATTTTCAGCACATCAAGGGGAATGCTATAAAGTTTTTTCTCAGGAATATAGACGACATCGCTACCGAGAATGCGATCGATTTTAGGACGACGATATAAATAATGATACAGGAATCGATAAAAGCTTTTACTGCCTTGAAATATCTGGACAAATAACCAAATTTTCCAGCTGAATAACCCGCCAAGAAAGCGTCCGAATAGATGGTAATTCGAGGAGGGGTTATTCATGAAATTCCGTTATCAGTTATCGGTGAGGAATTGGAGGTTTGGTTCTTTTCAGCAACCCCTAAACAGTAAACAGTAATCAGGGATAAAGATGAAGATAACTAACTAACTAATTAACTTAAAACTTACATCTGATAACTGATCACTGATAACTGATCACTGATTAAGGACGTTCTCCGGGTAAATTTTTTGACGATGTTGGTTTCGATCTTACCTGTTGACGACCGTTGCGGATAACTTGTAACATTTGCCCTAATTGTTGATCAAGATGTTCTAAAACCGCTTCAGCATAGTCGTCAGCGCCTTTTTGAATTTCATGACATTCAGCTTGGGTTTTTTGTCGTAACTGTTGCACTTCCTGCAGGGCACTGTGACGCATCTGTTCGATTTCATCTAGGGTTTGTTGTTGCACGGATTCGCACTCCTGCTGAACCTGTTGACGAATTTGGGCTGCTTGCCGTTCTGCTTGTTGAATAATACCGGACTGATCGAGAATTTGGGCTGCCCTTTGTTGAGCGGAACGAAGGACTTGTTGAGCGTATTCTTCCGCTTTAGTAATAATTTCCTCTTCTTCCTGCAAAATTGCTAAAGCTTTCTGTACTGCTGGTGGCACGGTTTCATAGATGATCTCGATCTGTTCAGATATCTGTCCCTCATCGATCATTGTCCAACGGGTGAGAGGGATATGGAAACTCTCAAAAATCATCTCTTGCAGACGCGCCAAATCCTGATAGATATCGAAATCGACGGGTGGACTGGGAACCCCACTATTAGAAGTGTTAGGTACTGCTTTTCTGCGATCATTAGGTTCTCGGCGCGCCATAGGTTCAGATCGTCCTCATTCCTGTATTCTAGTATGTTAACTATAGTATGAGTAAATATCTCTAGAAACGTTTTCTGGGACTAGATGGGTGACAGAGCCACCGAATTGAGCGATTTCTTTAACCACGCTACTACTTAAAAAACTATATTCTTTCGTGGTGGCCAAAAAAACCGTTTCGATTCCTTCCCAGAGGGTTTTATTGGTATGTGCCATTTGCAGTTCTTTTTCAAAGTCTGAGAGAACCCGCAACCCCCGCAACAGCACCTTAGCCCCTTTTAATCTGGCATATTCAACTGTTAATCCTGAAAAACTGTCTATTTCAACGTTTTTCAGGTGTTTTGTACAGTAACTGATCTGTTCTATGCGTTTTTCGACGGTAAACAGGGGGTTTTTATGGGGATTGCAGAGAACTGCCACGATTACTCGCTCGAATAGTGGCACACTGCGTTCGATAATATCTAAATGACCGAGTGTAACTGGATCGAAGCTGCCGGGGTAGATGGCGATCATTTCTCAACCTGCACACCTCGCCAAAAAGCGATATATCCTTTAATATTTTGGGCTTTTGGTTTAGGATCGGGATAATACCAAGCGGCATCTTTATTGTCCTGTCCATCTACCCTGAGAGTATAATAACTAGCCTCTCCTTTCCAAGAACAAATGGTATGGGTGTTACTGGGTTGAAAATATTCAGCTTTGATGGTATCGGGGGGAAAATAGTAGTTCCCCTCGACAATTTCGCAGTTATCGCTTTCCGCTACCACTGCACCATTCCAAATCGCCTTTGCCATGACACTAACTCCTAGTTCTGGTTCAAAATTATCTTACAACAGAGTTTGTAAATGTTGAACCAGTTGGTTAACCTGCACCACTCCCTCGATTCGATCGATCGGTTGACCATTTTTAAAGACTACTAAAGTCGGTAAAGCTTGAATACCGTACTTAGTGGCTAAATTGGGATATTTGTCTGTATCAATTTTGACAATTTGTAGGCGATTTTTGAAATACATTCCCGTTTGTTCTAGAATCGGAGCCATCATTTGACAAGGACCGCACCAAGTGGCATAGAAATCCACTAACACGGGGAGATTAGTGGTTTGCAACAGTTCCTGAAAACTGGAAAACTCTTTTTTGACTGCCATAAATTGTCACCTCGCCGGAACAATAGCCTTTTTCCTACTATAGCTTTTCTAGATGCTCCTTGATTTCCCCAGAGCAGTCATCGATCGCCGGGAAAATGCTAAGTTAAGTAAAGACTCGACAGCCAACTTTCCATGAACATCCTAACCAAGCTGCTTTTTCCCGAAACTAAAACCCCAGAGCAAGTAGGTTCACCGCGAGTACAGAAAAGCCGCCGGGGAATCGAGACCAAATCCGCCGCAGAAATCGTTATTATGCGACAAGCGGGTAAAATTGCCGCCACAGTCCTCAAGGAAATTGCCGAGATCGCTCAACCCGGGATGACGACGGCGGATCTGGATGTCTATGCGGAAAAACGTATCCGCGAAATGGGTGCTACTCCCAGTTTTAAAGGTTATTATGGCTTTCCTGCCTCGATTTGTGCCTCCGTCGATAACGAAGTCGTTCACGGTATCCCTAGCCCGAAAAAACGCCTCAAAGCCGGTTCTGTGTTAAAGGTAGATACGGGGGCCTACTACCAAGGTTATCATGGGGATTCCTGTATCACGATCGCTATCGGTTCCGTCTCTCCCAAAGCCGAAAAATTAATCCGCGTGGCGGAAGAAGCTTTATATAAAGGCATAAATCAGGTAAAAGCTGGCAATTATCTGCTCGATATTGCAGGAGCAATTGAAGATCACGTTCAAGCTAACGGTTTCCAGGTGGTAGAAGATTTTACCGGCCATGGAGTCGGCAGAAATCTCCACGAAGAACCCTCGGTATTTAATTTTCGCACTAATGAGTTACCCAATGTCAAACTCCGCGCCGGGATGACTCTGGCAATTGAACCAATTGTCAATGGGGGATCTAAACATACCAGAACTTTACGCGATCGTTGGACGGTGGTGACGATGGATAATGCTCTCTCCGCTCAATTTGAGCATACTGTCCTAGTAACCGCCACAGGTTATGAAATCCTAACCGATCGCAATAACCTATAAAATTGTCTATAGATTTTTTGCCTTGGAATCTTAATTGGAAATTTATTTAGCGGTAGGATTTAGTCAAAATGTTTAAAAATATCGTTGTTGCCTTGGATTGTGGGGAATCATCCCATCGAGTACTCCATACTTTGAATTCCCTTTCTCTAACGGCAAATTCTTGCATTATACTCACCCATATTCTCAGTAAGGAGGGAGATGAATCGGCAGTGGATCGCCCTCACCCCTCCCGTGAGATCATTGAAGATCAATTGCGCTGCTATCAATCCCAGATTGCTACCCCTAGTGAAATCGAGGTCATCTTTGGTGATCCGGCGGAGGAAATTATTCGTTTAGCTAATATCTATCAAGCTGATCTGATCGTGATCGGCAGCCGGGGATTAACGGGAGTTCAACGGGTGATCGAAGATTCTGTTAGTAGTCTCGTGGTGGCAGAAGCTACCTGTTCCGTATTGGTGGTAAAAGCATAGCAGCCAGCATTGAGCTAGAAAAGGTACTCTGACAAGAGTGCCTATCTCAAAGATGAAAATTAATTTGGCATCACTGCTGACTAAAATTTGCAAATCTTATTTTTCCCCGATGTTTTCCCCCATACATTCCCCAGTATTTCCCCATTCACTCCCAAGTTTTCCACAGTTTACCCAGACTTTTCCACAGGCAACAGCGATAGAATCGGCATTGCTTCCAGAAAAAATTAATCTTGATTGTCAAAATCCCCATCGGTAGATACTGAGTTACTGTTAAGTTAAGTAAATAAAATCTGGCTCTAAACCTTATTCCCTCGTAAATGTTAAGTTTTTCTAAAGCATTCCTTTACATCTGGTAATATTGCAACTCCCTCCAACTTGGCTGACAATAGTCCTTACTGTCCACTACACGAGTCAGGGATTTCCCCACTTCCGATCAGAGGTAAACGATATGAATACATCAGTCAGTATCTTGGCAGAAATCCCCGAAATTCTCCACCAATCCCTACAACAATACCTAGAAACTCACCCCGGTTGGGATCAAGATGGTGTGTTTACGGCGGCTTTATCATTTTTTCTACTTAATTGTCAATCCCCCGAAAGGATGAATTTTGAGGAGCAAAATAGCTGTGCCAAGGTTTATCTAGAAACTTTGTTCCGGCGCTCGGAGTGCTAATTCGGTGATAATAAGAATCGGGTCCTGGTTAAAAACCCGATTTCTCCCTATGAATTCCGATAAAACCCCTAATTTAATCATTCCTCGGCTAATTATCGGTTTGGGTAATCCCGAACCCAAATATGATCGCACCCGTCATAATATCGGTTTTGAAGCTGTGGACTCATTAGCGCGGGATTGGGGGTTATCTTGGCAGGAAAACAAGCGATTTCAAGGTTTTATCGCCGAGGGTGACGGTCCTCTCCCGGGCAAAATTCGTCTTTTGAAACCCCAAACCTATATGAATCGCTCCGGGCAATCGGTGCGATCGGTGCTGGACTGGTATAAACTAGAGCCAGAGTCGATTTTAGTCATTTACGATGATATGGATCTGCCCCTAGGCCGGTTGAGAATCCGTCTATCGGGATCGGCGGGCGGACACAACGGTATTAAATCGATGATTGCCCACGTTGGCACGGAAAAATTCGCTCGTTTACGCATAGGAATCGGTAAATCAACCGAAAAAGCGACAATTTCCCACGTTTTAGGCCGATTCACCCCCCAAGAAAACGAAGTGATCTTGAAAGTGTTAGACTTGTCCAGAAAAGCGATCGAACTTGGTCTCAAACAAGGGTTACAAAAGGCAATGAGTCTTTACAACAATCAAAGTGTAGAGATTGGTTCTAATCTATGCTGATAGCAAATAAGCCTGATTTTAGTAATGGTTATAATCGCCATTTTCGTCTATACTCTTACAGAACCCTTGGTTAAATCCCGATCGCCCTTTGCTAGATTAGGTCAATTTTTATCCTTGATATTAGCAGTTTAAGTATGATTAATCGCCAAAGTTTGCTGAGATTCGCCCACAAGTTTAATCTCATTTTATTGATAATCGCTACAGTTTTTTGTCTTTGGAGTAATCCTGCTTTTGCCCATCGTCCCCATGATGTAATTAGTCAAGTGGAAGTTTCTCTCGATTTCCAGACAGATAATACAGTATATATCTTGGTGCGAAATAACTTTTATAAGTCTAGCGACGGAGGTAGCAACTGGACAAGATTAATTCAAGGTTTAGATTATACGGGGGAATTAAGTTCCCTATCCCTATCTCCCCTCAATAAAAATATTCTCTATTTAGCTTCAAGATCCGATGGCATTTATAAAAGTGAAGATGCGGGGGAATCTTGGCAGAAAGTTAATCAGGGTTTAGAAACTAACTTTATTAACTTCGTACAAATTGCCCCTTCCGATGCCAATATAGCAGTGGCAGTGGGATTAGAAAAAGGGGTTTATTTAACCGAAGATGGCGGTAAAAATTGGTCAAATATTTTCCCCACCACGGCACTGATAACTTCTCTAGCTATTACTCCCAACAATCCCGGGCGAATTTTTTTCGGGGATGAACAGGGTAAATTATACACTTCCTCCGATGGGGGGAAAACTTGGCAGAATCTCCCCTTACCCGCTAATGTGGGGGCAGTGGATACAATTGCTTTTTCTCCTAATCTAGACAGGGATAAAACCTTTTTTGTCGGTACAAAAGAAGCAGGTATTTTTAAAACCGTTGATGATGGTAAAACCTTCCAAGCCGTTAACGAAGGAATTAAGGATAAAATCATCGAAGACATCGTTATTTCTCCCGAATATGCCCAAAACTCCACCCTTTATGCCATTACTTGGTATGACGGAATGTATGTTTCTCAGGATGGGGGCAAAAGTTGGACAAAAATGAGCGCGGGTTTAACCAAAGATAAACAGGCTGATGATTATAATGTTCCCCACTTTATGGATTTAAAAGTCGTTGAAGATACGATGTTTTTGGGGGGATTTAATGGCTTATTTAAAACCACGGATAGGGGCAAACAATGGCAGGAAATAGAAACTTTAGCCCGGGGAACAGTTATCGCCATGGCGGTTTCTCCTAATTATGCCGAGGATGCCACTGTCGTCATGGCTAATTATGTAGGCAATATCTTCATCAGTCGGGATAAAGGGGAAACTTGGACACCAATTAATCGCGGTTTAGAGGTTTATCGACTTGGTAAAGATCCCGAAGAATCAGGACAAGATCCCCGGCGTTTCTTTGACATTGCCTTTTCTCCTAACTATGGAGAAGATAGAACTATTTTTGCGGGGTTTTTACGCAATAAATTTGCCAAATCCGATAACAGTGGTGATTTCTGGAAAATTATCGAAATCGATGAAGGAGTCCGCGGTCCGAGGATAGTTCCTTCCCCAGATTTTGCCAAGGATAAAACTCTTTTTCTCACCAATCAGCAGGGTAGAATATTTCGTTCTACCGATGGAGGAAATACAGTTAAAAATATCAGTGAAGTGGGCAGAATTTTTGGTAATTATGCCCCTGCCATGGTAGCTTCCCCTGATTTTGCTAAGGATAAAACTTTGTTTGTCACGGGAAAAGAGGGTATTTATCAAAGTGTTGATGGTGGACTAACTTGGCAAAATGTCAGCCAAGGAACCCCCCTATCAAAAACCTCTAATGTGCAGTTGGCAATGTCTCCCAATTATCCCAGTGATGGAACTATTTTTGCTGGGACAATTTCCGGTTTGTTTGTCAGCAAAGATGGGGCTAAAAGTTGGACAAAATTAGAAAAACCAGGGTTTAATCCCAATACCTCAGTAGAAACCATTGCTATCTCTCCTGATTACGCTAATGATCGCACGGTAATGGTTAGTTTACAGGGAGATGGTTTGTTTAAATCTACCGATGGCGGGGAAACTTTTAAATCAATTGGTGATCCTAAAATACCCCTAGTGAAAATTCATAGTATCCCTTCCTCTGGGATCTCTGTTCAGTTTTCTCCTAATTACGCTCAAGATAAAACTTTATTCGGTTTTGGTGGCGCTAAAACTACAGTTTTTCGTTCCACCGATGGGGGAGAAACTTGGACAAGTGTAACTATTCCTCCTCACGCAGAAGAAAATACAACCCGCTATAAAATCGGTGAGTTTTTCTCTGGTCCCCTTGGCACAATCTTGCGCGTGGTTATCCCGATTCTCCTAGCAATCGCCGCTTATTTTCTGGTGGGTTTCCTGAAACTGGAGAAAGTTATTAATCTTCCTAAATCCTTCTTCCCCATGGCAGCAGCATTTATGATTTTTCTGTTTGTTTTCTTCGCTATCATTAGCCAAGTTTAGGAGAAATTTTCACCGGCGGGGCTTGACAAATCCCGCCGCTTGCCTTATACTTATATATATAATGGGAATCCGTGCCTGCCTGCGACCTCTGATTTTTACAGCAGTCAACCCCTCAGAGAATTAACCATCGGCAACGTAGGGATTGACCATCTTAGCGGGGTCAACAATGCGATCAAAATCCGCTTCCTTGATGTATCCCAGTTGCAAGGCTGCCACTTTCAGAGTTAAGTCCTTTTCTAGGGCATAATGAGCGACGTAGGCAGCCTTTTGGTAGCCAATCACGGGACTTAAAGCAGTCACCAGCATCAAGGATTGATTTAAAAAAGTCTCAATTTGTTTTTGATTAGCAGTCATCCCCTTAACCAAAAACTGACAGAAATTAGCGCAACCATCCGTGAGCAGCCGGATAGACTGCATGAGATTATGAATCAACAGCGGTTTATAGACATTCATTTCCAGATGTCCTCCGGCGCCTCCCATCGTCACCGCTAAATCATTAGCCATAACCTGCACTGCTATCATCGATAAAGCTTCGCATTGGGTGGGATTAACTTTCCCCGGCATAATTGAAGAACCCGGTTCATTTTCCGGCAGCTGTAATTCTCCTAATCCACAACGGGGACCACAGCTAAGTAAACGGATATCATTAGCAATTTTATACAGGGAACTAGCGATAGTTTTCAGTCCCCCGCTCAAGAAAACCAGAGCATCATGGGAACCTTGCACGGTAAACTTATTAGGAGCGGTAATAAAGGGTAATTTGGTCAGATTAGCGATTTCGGCAGCCACATCTCGATCAAAATCTGGGGGAGCATTAATTCCTGTACCCACTGCTGTTCCTCCCAAGGATAAACGATAGACTTTTTCTAGACATTTTTCTAGCCAATCGCTGCCATCATCTAATAAACCCACATAACCGGAGAACTCTTGTCCGAGGGTTAAAGGAGTGGCATCCTGTAGGTGAGTCCGACCAATTTTAACTATATTTGCCCATAATTGCGCCTTTTCATCGAGACTATTCCGTAATAGTTGCAGACTGGGAATTAATTTTTCCTTGACTGCCAAGGCAACGGCAATATACATGGCCGAGGGAAAGGAATCATTAGTCGATTGGGACATATTAACATGATCGTTGGGATCGACGGGAGTTTTGCTCCCCAGAGGATTCCCCGTCAGTTGACTACAACGATTGGAGATGACTTCGTTGATGTTCATGTTAAATTGAGTGCCACTTCCCGTCATCCAAACGTAGAGGGGAAAGTTATCTGCGTGTTGTCCGGCTAAAATTTCATCGCAGACTTGACAGATTAGGTTTTTTCTCTCCTGACTGAGACGATTTTTTTGCTGATTGACAATTGCACAGGCTTTTTTGAGAATGGCATAGGACCGGATCATCTCCCGGGGTATGAGATTATCACCGATACTAAAGTATTGTAGGGATCTTTGGGTCTGCGCTCCCCAAAGTTTATCGGCAGGTACGGGAATTTCTCCCATGCTGTCTTTCTCGATGCGAAATTCTGTCATCTTTAAGTTACTTCTGCGGTCAGGAAAAGATGGTCGTTATCTGGCCTGAAAAAGGGGGGTCGCAGGGCGACACGGACTCCCATTATAATAAAAGTATAAGTCAAGTCTAGCTGGTTTGTCAAGCCCTATTGGAACTTTTTCTGGCGGCATTTTTACCCGGGGGGTTGACAAGAATAACTGGCAGGGTGCTGGAGTGATTATGAGACAAAAACTGTTATATTTTAGGGAAGATAATCAGTAAAAAAGACGGGATTGGAGACTATGGACACAGCGATCGCATTAAGTTGGACATTGGGAATTATCTTAGGGTTGATGACCCTTTTGTTTATCTTACGGATCGTGCTGACTTGGAATCCACAGGTAGATTTAAATAGCTTTCCCTTTAATATTATTGCCTGGCCAACGGAACCTTTTTTAATCCCCGTGCGTAAACTGATACCACCCTTGGGAGGAGTTGATATTTCTCCAATTATTTGGGTGGGAATTTGTACGCTACTGCGGGAAATTCTTCTCGGTCAACAGGGTTTGATTACCATGGCCTTAAAATAATTATTTAAGCGACTAGAATGTGCTGACATAATTTATGTTCTAACTCTCGTTCCTGTTTTTCTAGGGTGATAATCGCCTGTTTGATAATACTTTTAACATCCATCCCCTGGTCGGATTGTTTTAACCATTGTTGTGCGGTGTTACCTTCGCGGAGGATTTTTTGTAGGGGAGAGAGGAAACAACTAAAACCCCTTGCTTTAGCGACGGGATAAACTTGAACATAGAGGTCTTTAATCCAATCCCTAGCTAAGATTTCCCGGCCATCGTACCAATGTTTCAGGGTGGCATCAAGACTAAAACGCGCGGCTGCCTGTTCGTTTTCCTGGGTTAAAGTTAATAAATCCTCACTGCGATTACTACTAGGTAATTGACTTAAAATTAGGGGATCTAATTGGGGATTCTGTAAAAGTTGAGTTAAACGGGCCTCTAAAAAAGCCATAACTGCTAATAAACTAATAGGATCAGCAATCAGGTCACAAATTCGCAATTCTAGACGATTGAGATTATAGGGACGATTGCTACCGTTAGGACGTACCGACACCCAGAGATGACGAACATTCTGCATCGTACCGAGTTTTAATTGTTCCTCAGTCCAAGTGACAAAATGTTTATGACTTTCAAAGAGGGGAACATAAGCGGGAGTTTGGGGGAAAACTTGCCAACGACGGGAATGGGAACCGGTGATTTTACCGTCGAGAAAGGGAGAAGAAGCACTTAAAGCCAAGTATAAAGGAGCTTCTAGGCGAATTAAGCGACAGGCACGCATTAAATCCTCATAATCGCTAATACCGACGTTAATATGAATACTGGCCGTGACTACATTAGTGCCGTAGGTCTGTTCGATATAGTCATGATAGGGATTGTGGGGGTCACTGCGATAAAAATGTTGACTATCGCCCAAGGAGAGGGTACTGCCAGGGATTAGGGTATAATCGCCTAAACGACGCAAATATTGCCGTAGAGCGAGACGAGGTTTTAAAGTAGCGCATAAAAGACGGTCATAGTTAGTCATGGGAGCCGTGGTATATTCTACGTTACGACTATCCGGTTCCCGGACAAAACCATCTAAATCCTTGACAATGCGATCGGATAAACCGATAATTTCTCCGGCTGCCGTTCCGGTGTACATTTCCACTTCAAAACCTTTACTTAGGAGCATCGTCTATCCACCCTGCTGTGTCTAATTTGTAGTGTGACATTATTTGGACTGTAAATGACGTTCGATCAGTAGAATCGCCACTATATCATCAATGGGGCGATCGGGAAGACGCATCCCCTGGGGGATGAGTTTCTGTAATCCTTTGGGGGGAAACATCAGCCAATAGCGATCGCGAGCTTCTAGGGTACTATTGCGTTCATCCACTAGAGTAATTGGGATGGTGACACGAGCGGCAATTTTTTGGCGCCAACTTTTTGAGGTGGTTTGGTTCCCCATCACCAATAATTCGATCGGATATTGTTGACAGAGACTGGCTAAACGCTCGATCGCTTGTGACGATGCTATCACCTCATGGGTATAAATTTTCCCTGTCGATGACCTAACCGCGATCCCACATTTATCCTTACCCGGATCAAAACCGAGAATACACATAGTTTTTATCTCCTGCAGCAGTGGTCGGTTTTATTAAATCAATAAATTAGGGTGTCGGGTGTTGGGGATTTCAGTTATCAGTGATCAGATTGCAGTTTTAAGTGGACAGTGTGAGGTGAAAACTACTGATTACTGTTTACTGTTCACTGCTCACTGATAACAGCAGCAAGGGAATCCCCAAATTTCTTGGTTTAATTATACTATGACTCTTGCCGATACAGTCACTACCATAATATTATGGTAGGAGCGCCTAGTGGCCAGTGAGTTGATCGAACTGCCTGCACCCAAAATGTCCTATAGATATTTCGACAAAATTGAGATGCAGCCCCGGAGATGAACTAGACCTGAAGAGGTAGAAATTTATGAAAGCTGAAGATTTTGACCGCAAATTTGATGCTGGAGAAAATATCATCGAATACTTGGATTTAACTAAAATTAAACGTTCTAATTCCGAGGAACAAACAATTGCCTTTGAGTTTCCCTCATGGATAATAGAGGCTCTTGAGCAAGAAAGTCAGCGTCGTGATTTACCGTTATAAGGTATTGCCCTGATTATTATTGCTTTGATGGGGGCAAAAGTTCTTTAATTAACATCACTTTTATCTAAGTTCCCCGTTCCCTTAATCCTCTTTCATATCTCGAATCAGCAACGCCTAGGGAGAGTTTGTTGATAGCCAAGGGCTAAGAGATGACAGAGTTGGTGATATAGTAACTAAAGATCACATTTAAATCTAATCTTGCCATAGATGCACAAATCTCGAATCTGGCAACCCCAAAAATCTCCCGTCTCTAACATCAGTTTTAGCGATGAAATGAGGTAAGAATTTTGACGAAAATAATTAGCGATCGCATTGCCGTTTATCTGCTCATCGGTGGACTCCTGTTTAGAATCATCATCGCCCTGGGGCTTTATCCCGGGTACGATGAAGCCTATTATTACGTTTACAGCCATAATCTAGATTGGAGTTATTTCGATCATCCGCCAATAGTAGCGATTTCCACGGGTTTTGGGACTTGGATCACGGGATTAGTCAATCAATTTACCATTCGCTTCGGTACTCTCCTCCTCTATACTGGCAGCCTCTGTTTGCTATATCTGACGGCTTTAAAATTGTTCAGTTTGCCGGTCGCCAGAATGACTTTAGCGATCGCCACTCTCATCCCCATCTATGGGATTGTCTTCGGGATTCTCTCGCAGCCAGATAGTCCTTTAATCTTTTTTTGGTCATTAACAGTCTATTTAGCTGCCCAAGAATTCTGGCCAATTCGGGAAAAAAACTATCATCCTAGCTATCGTCTCGCTTATATTGGACTTGCCGTAGGATTGGCGGTTTTAAGTAAATATCACGGCTTTATTTTGGGCTTTGGTTTAGTTTTATTTTGTCTGACCACTCCCCGCTATTGGCCTGTATTTAGATCCCCCTGGTTGGGATTAGGATTTATTCTCTTTTTGATAACTTTATTGCCAATTATCTACTGGAATATTAACCATGATTGGATTTCCTTTCGCTTTCATTTAGAGGACCGTTTTTCTGGAGAAGCCAAAACCTTTAATATTCTTGGTATTCTCTCGGTTGTTGGCATTAGTATCGCCACGATGTTTCCTCCTTTTGGTCTGCCGATGTGGTGGGTGACATTTAAAAGTTTTGGCGAACAAATTCCTAACTTTCTCTCGAAAAAAAGATTTTTTCATCGAGATGAAGAATCACTCAAAAAATGGTTAATTCTCTCGGTTTCTCTGCCTTTAATCCTGGGAATGCTTTATGTGGGGGCTTCCCATTATCTCGCCCCTAGTTGGATTTTACCGGGGTTCTGGTCCTGCACAATTTTATTAGGAGAAAAGGCCAATACTTGGCAGCAATCTTCTCGAATCTGGGTAAAAAGATGGTTATGGGGATCGGGAATTTTTATCGTTACTGTTTTATCTATAGCAATGCTTCACGTTACTTTTGGCACTTTCCAAAAACCTAGTCAATACGCAATCTTTGGGGGAATTATTGCCCCAGAACAGGACCCTTCTCGGGAAATTGTCGATATCGATCAACTGCGCCAAGGCTTTGCTAATTCGCCCAAATTATTAGCGCTCTTAAAAGAGTCTAGCTTCGTTTTTACCCATAATTTTTATGTGACAGCATGGCTAGATATGGCTCTTTATCCCCTAGTTCCTATTCCCGTCACCTGTTTTAACAATGATCAAAGGGGTTATCAAATTTGGTTTAATCCTCAAGAATGGATCGGTAAAAATGGTTTATTAATTACTACAAATAGTTCTCTAGAAAGACCGGAAATAATCGATCGCTACCGTCCCTATTTCCAAGATATAACTAAAGTAGCTGTCATTCCGATCAAGCGCGGTGGTGTCGCCATCGAACAATTTCATGTTTACCAAGCTAAAGGACTAATTAAAACTTATCCTTAAAGCAGTTATAGCGGATAGGGGATAGATAAAATAGTTCATATATACTGATAGATGCTATCTCCTGAATTTTGTAAACTTTTTTACTTTTTACTTGGTAAATATGTCCATTCATCGAGTGCGTATTGCTAGAGATAAAGGGGAATTTGTCCAGTCCTTAGTTAATTTTAATCAGGGAATTGGACCCTTTCAAACCTATGCTGATGTCATCGCTTTTGCGGCGGCTTTAGGGGTAAGATATCAAGAGAGGGTGGCGATAGAAAATGTAGCGAAGGAACCCTCACCTATTAACCTAGAAATTTTTATTTCTCGTGGCTACGATACCCTAATCAAATTATTGGCAGTCAATGAATTCCAAGACACAAAAATTCTTTCTCCCCACGGGGTAGATTCGGAAGCTTTGCGAGTGACACTTTTCGAGGAATATGCCAACGCTGGTTTAGCAAGATTAGAACGAGAATTGCGCGGTGCGGTGGATTATACTGAAAGATTATTGTTAATTATCAGTCAAGAACGTTTTCGAGAAATTACTGCCACAACGGAATTCGATTTAGGCAGATTTTTGTAGTAGAAATCTTAGTTAAGTACCTAAGTAGAATTAATTCCACATCTCTAACCACCTCTTGCCTCTTGCCTCTTGCCTATCTTCACTAGGAAATTAATTTTGCACGACTACTTATCAGTGTAGTTTGGTATGGGCTTTTTTCTCATAGGTGCGTTCAAATTTTGTGCGGGTGTAATTGGCAGCGATCGCTATTGCTAAAGCCAAAATTGCGAAAATAAGGGCAGTAATTTGATAGATAGACTGATTTGGGGATAAAATTGCCAGTAAAGCTAATAATATCCCCATTAAAATCGCCATTTGTTTAGTTTTTACCATTTTTTCATGGGCATCGCTACAGGTGCGACAGTGGACAGTGTGACGAGAATAGCGATCGAGGGGTAAAGGATCGGATAAATCGATCGCCGTTGTCCGCCGACTGGTGTAGCCTTGATAGTAGGGGAAAGAGTCCCCATAGCGATCGAACCATTGACGTAACTCAATCACCAAGGCATCGGAACTTTTTAAGGGTAAGTATAATTTTTGTAAACTATCTCTTGACTTTTCCACCATTTGCTGCTGACTTTGAATTAAAGGTAGATCATCTTCGAGGATGCGACTTTGACGCAGATGTTCCAACCAGCGCCAACGGTATTGACGGGAGTTAACGGCAAAATTTTGGTAACGTCGCACCAGTAAGCGAGAACGACCTTGACCGAGAGAAATCCCGTATAAAGCCAATCCAGCATACCAATGGGGATTAGGGACAGAAAAACGATAATGAACGAGATTAGGGGCTATAAAATCCAGATATTTCCAGCTTTCCTGCGGATTGCGGCTATTGCGCCACTGACTGCGAATTCCCCGCGCCGAGATTTCGAGGATTTGGAAGGCTAACGGTTGAGCATTTTCCCGTTTTGCCCCGAATTCGCTGCGATCATGGCTAATATTAACATGGGCGGGATCGAGGAGATTTTCGAGTAAATAGCCCTGTTCGTAGGGAAAATCGATGACATAATCGGTATGGACGCAATTGGGGTCTTCTAGGTCTTTGATGATAGGAATATCGCTTTCTTTCCCTGTTTCCTCTTCTCCTAACCAAACCCAGAGGACTCCCTGAAGTTCCACCACCCGATAGGATTTAACCTTGGCATTGCGAGGAATCGGGGTATTAACTGGCAGTTGCGGAATATGGGAACATTTTCCATCCGTCTCGAACTGCCAACCATGGTACAAACATTCTAAACGCCCAGCGATCATCTGTCCGGTGGAGAGTTTCGCCAAGCGGTGGGGACAGCGATCGAGCAAACAGCCCCATTTTCCCTGCTGATCGCGAAATATTAGCAATGGTTGCCCATAAAGAGAGAAAGAGTAGGGATTTTTTTGCCAATCCTGCACAAATAACACAGGATACCAACAATTTTGGTAGTGAAAATAGTCATCCCTAGGCAGGGGTTGAGATTGATCAGTGCTTGTCATGGGGATGAGAGAGAAAAAATATTGATCATGATCATAATATCGGTGCGGCAAATTGATCTCTGTCTTCCTACTATCTTTTAATCAATCCGAAAGGGACTAGGAGAGGGTCGAAATTCCCGATAGGCGTTAATTGTAACCAAAAAATCGATTGTAAAGTCTTTTATTGATCTCGTATAGTAGCCAAATAATTAAAAAACAGACAGAGATGAAGATCAAAGGTTTTTTAGTCAGTAAATTCTGCAAACTCCAGACGACTTGCTGCGGTTGAGTGATTAAGTGCCAACTATTCAGTCGGAGAAAACGCCCTAAATAGATACCGATCGCACTTAAAAAATGGAGAGTTATTTCTAGGGGTAAAACTGCTGAATTTAGCTGACTTTGCTGACAATAACTTTTTAAATTAAGTAAGGAGAGAACGTATAGCTGAAAGCCAATAAAAATAAAGATACTATACTGGGGAATTAAAACTAAAAAAATTAAACTTTTGGCGTAATCCTGCTGAACATAAAAGATTAAATGAATGCTATCGGTGATAATATAGGGAGCATTGGGTAAAAAAAGCACAAAAACTAAGAGAATTAACCACCAAAGTAGGGAACGATCGAGGGTAGTACGAAATAGCCAAAAGCTGAGGATAAAGGGGATAAAAGCTAGAAAAGAATTCCAGATAATTCTTCCGGTACTGAGGTTAAATAATTGCCAGGCATTGTGCCACCAATCCCTCGTTAAAATCATCGTTAAATCTGCCCAAATCATCTCTTAAATACCAGTATCCTCTAGGGTTGATAAATATCCTAACCAATTTTTTAAAGATTCCGGAAAAGGGATTCTTTGTCTATTGGTGGGAGCGATGCACACATGACGGGTTTTCGCTTTTCCGACCATGATTTCAGCCAAATAAATTTTATAATGCAATTGAAACTCGTTTTCGCTCAGGGATCGGGCAGTGAAATCAATTTGTATGCGATCACCACAAAAAAGGGGACGAAAAAACTGGATTTCCGCTTGAGTAATCGGTAGGGCAACCGGAGAATCTTTGAAAAAATCCTTGATATTGATGCCAAATTGTGCTAAAGAAAACTCGTAGGCTTCATGACAGATCGAGAGAAGATGGGCAAAGTAAACCACACCGGCCGCATCGGTATCGGCCAGATAAATTAGGCGCTCGTAGGACATAAAAAGCTTATTGTCTTTCTAGAAAGGTTAAACTATCTTGTAGTTGTCTTAACTCGTCTCGATGGGCTTTGACAGTTAATTCCGTTTGCTGAGATTTGCTTTCTACTTTAAAAGCCACTTCTTCTAAACGGCCGACTTTTTGCCAATAGAAAACACCCGCGAGGGGAGATAAACCCACAAGAGCAAAAATATAGGGATTAGTATCGGGAAATAACACCGATAACACCAGTGAGAAGCAAAATAAACCCAAGGCCGCTAAAATTGTCAAAAATATCGCTAGAAAGGGGCTAGGCGGCACAAAACCCTGTAATCTGACAATATTCTGTTCGGGTTCGATCGCCTTGACTTGATAGGAACGTCGGTCAAAATAATCTCGCAGTTGTTCTAATAGTTGGTCGTCACTGGTACTGGTAAGATAGACACGCTGTTCGATACGCTCCTTGACGGAACCGCGAATAAAAAAGAATAATCCCACCATGAGCAGGAGAGTCAGAAAAAAAGTTGAGGAAAGAACGGGGGTATCCATGGCGGCAGTTAGGAGCGAAAAAACTTACAATTAATCCTAATCCTAACCTATCTTCTCCCCCGATTTAGAAGATAGATCCTAGGAGCAAAACCTCGATCGAGAATCAGAAAAATTTAACCCCAAGGCAGATTCATGGGCAACAATCTATTAACAGGATTAATCGAACCCTTACAGTATAGTTTCATGCAGAGATCCCTAATTGAAGCTATCATCGTCGGGATCATTTGTGCGGTGGTGGGAACCTACCTGATGGTACAACGTTTGGCCCTCTTGGGCGATGCCATCAGTCACTCGGTCTTACCCGGATTAGCGATCGCTTTTATTGGTAATTTTAATCTTCTACTGGGTGCTTTACTAGCCTCAATGGTCAGTACCCTACTGATTAACCTGATCCGTAATCGTTCCCCAATCAAAGAAGATGCGGCCATGGGTATCGTTTTCTCGGCTTTTTTTGCCCTTGGCATCACCCTGATCACTCTCATCCAAAAAAACAACAAAATTGACCTTAATCACTTTCTCTTCGGGAATATTCTCGGTGTTACTGCTGCCGACATCCGCGATACCCTAATTATTGCCGTTATCGTTTTATTAACCGTTTTGCTCCTGTATAAAGAACTATTATTCTACACTTTCGACAAAATCGGGGCGCAAGCGGCGGGTTTACCGGTAAATTTATTAGATTTAGGCTTAATGCTCCTGATCGGTCTGACAATCGTTGCTAGTCTCCAAGCGGTGGGAGTAATCCTCGTTTTGTCCCTCTTGATTACCCCCGCAGCCACTGCCTATCTTTTAGTTACCCGTCTTCATCAAGTCATGGGTTTAGGTGTGGGTGTGGGTATTATTTCTAGTATCAGTGGGATGTATTTAAGTTATTACTGGAATTTACCCTCTGGACCGGCGATCGTGCTTGTCGCTTTTACCCTATTTATGTTGGCCTTTTTATTCAGTCCCCGTCAAGGAATTTTCACTCATCCCGCTAGTCTAGGTGGTCAACTTTCTATCTGGGTAGAGATGAAAAATTTGTTGAGGCGGCGTTAGTTTGCAGGAGAAGGTGGGGTTTTTGGCAAGTGATCAAAAAAAGCCGACGGCCGAGATAACTGCGATAATTTGCTAGATTTTTAGAGGCTCTTGCTCTGATATTGTGTTGATTTTATTGAGAATTTATTCATGTAATCCCCCTGATGGAAAGACTCTAGGGAAATTTTCCTTCTCATCTCTCCATTGGGGATATTACAGGGATTAATCTATCGCTTATGATCAATTCATTCTCGCACCTCTAGAAGTTTAAGCCCTGGTGGTGATTCGGTAGTAGTGATGGCGGCTTAATCCTTTGCTTTGCTGTGCATTGTAGTCATGGATAAAATACCAAAGGGCTCCCCAACATGATTCTCCATTTTTTTAGAGAAAGATAGACTCTCTCTCACCAGCCGAGGAATCCTTTGTCGAAAGGTATTATTTAATCTTTCAATAGGATTAGTTTGACCAGTTTCTTTACCTACTGCCCGATGACGTTTACGAGGAATTACTGTCTTATATGACTCCCAAAAGTCTGTGTAAGCAACAGCACATTGTCGATCAACTCCTGGAAGACTTTTCCAGAGCTTTTTAGCTGATTCACGGCTTCTATCTCCTAAATAACCACCAATTATTTCTCGGGTAGTTCTATCGATAGCTAACCAAATATATACCTTGATTTTCTGACAAAATACGAATGACCACCCTTCGGCTTCTCTCAGGCTTCGGCCGTGAGCTTTTGCGTTCGACAAAAGCTCACGCCGAGGTCCGAACAGGTAAATAACTCATCACATTCTATGATTAATTTGCCTTTAGGTTTGTCTGTTACCTGTACCTGGCGAGGGACTTGGCTAAATTTATTATTAACATAGTTTTGTAACCATGACCAACTCACTCCAGTTACTCTAGCAATACCTCCCAGAGAAATTCTTTCTAGCAGCAGTAGAGCTATTAATTTTTGGGTTTCGTTAGAGACGGTTTTATTACTAGGATTAATTACCAACGGTTGACCACAATCTTTACCCTTACGTTTCGGTTTGCCATTATGTGTAGAACCATTTTTGATGGTATGGCAAGAACCACATTTAGGACAACGAAATATTGAAGCTTGTCAATCTTTTGTTAGAAGATTCTGTTCTAAATCTTCATCGCAATCCAACCAAAATTTAATGATCCAAGAGAAGATATTGATAAAAACAGCAATCATAAAAAGCAAATTCTTGACATTTGTCGGGTAATTATTTTTATTAGTCAATATTCTACACAACTCAGGCTAGATAAGCAAGAGAGCTACGCCACTACTATCGGATCACTACCAATTAATTAAGCGATCGCTTTTAATTGTTGCAGATTGGGGGCAGTTTTTTCTATCCCGTTCGATCCGATTTTTAATAGTTTCCGGCAGTCCTAATTTAGCGGTACGGTAAAGATATTGAAATTCTCGATCGAAATGAGCGGCAACGGTGGGATTATCGATAATAACTAAAGCTTCATCGTTTTGATGGTTAGCAGCTTTTGACCAATTATGAGAACCAGTAATCACAATTTTATCATCGATTAAACCGAATTTATGGTGTAATTTATCTCCCGGAACTAGAGCGGGAACTCCTAGGGTATTAATTGGGTTTTGCCAAGGCTGATTATCTGGTTCATAACGACATTTATTACTGAGAGCAACTCCTAATAAATCTAATCCTTCGCTATAGTATCGGAAGGCAAAACTAGGATCAATTAAAGCTTTAATTTCTATCCCTTTTTGATGTCGTTGAGCGAGAATATTAGCTAAAGGCTGTTCCGTCAGGACAAACAGGGCTAAATTCACGGATTTTTTAGCTTTATTTAAAGTTTCACCGATCAGACCATTGCTAGTAATTGCCCAAGGATAAGTGGCAGAATCGGGGGAAAATTTTACCGTCAGACTACTATTACCGATAGGAATTGTTTGCGGTTTTCTTTGGGGTTTATCTAACCCAAATCTAGGACGATCTTCCCTTCCCCACATCAGATTAAATTCTCTTTGAAAAACTCTAGCTAGTGGGGGATTAGTAATGACTAATAAGTGATTAGCATTCCCGACAGTTTGGGGATTAGAAAAGTCTCCATGAATATCACTTAAGGTATAGTTAGCTGAACTGATTAAAGTAGTGTAATTATCAATAACCATGAATTTATGGTGCATTAAACCACTACCTTTTGAGCGATCTGCACTATCATCAATTAGGGGAATACCAGCTTTTTTGAGGATAGTAATTGCATCTCTTTGGGCGATTTCCTCTGGACTTAATTTACCATCTCGATTTATATCAACTAAATCAAAAAGGTTTTGATAACGTTCCTGTTCTCGATCGCTTGATTGTTCTCGGTTTTTGGCTAAACTATTAATAGGTTGATTGTAAATATTTTCGAGGATAACCCTAACTTTAATTCCCTGGTGCTGACGAGCAACCAAAGCTTGAGCAATGGCGGGTAAACGTAACTCTTGCACCGCTAGGTCGATCGAACTTTTTGCCGAGTTGATATTATCAATAATAATCTGTTCTAAATTATCCCCTGGACGATTAATTTGGCGATAGGGATCAGTATAATTTGAACCCAGGGCTTGATTATGATTAAAATAGACTTGAATATATTGATCTTGGGGCAAGGGTTGGGGACGATTTTGGATAACATTGAGAGAATGACAACCCCCCAAAAGAAAAACTGTTCCTAACAAAAATACTAACTGTCCCATGGGCTGAATTTTTTTTAATCTCAATTGATCTATTGCCATTTTTATCCACATAATTATCATTATCCTAGTATTCAGGAGGAGTCAGTCCTGATGAAAAAATTTTCACCCCCACAGATGAAAGAGGTTTCCTTCCCTACACCCCACACCCCGCACCCTACACCCTCTTTCAAGTCAGGAGAGAATTTTTACCTAAGGAGGTTCTCGGAAATCGGTATGTACTAAATTGATTATAATCAATCCTGATTTTAGATTGAAGACGATGACTTTGTCCTTGATTGCTTAAATCGCTGACCAAAGATCTGACATCTAGTTAGTGAATTTTGTTATAATCTGGGGAACAATAGCACTGTTCTTCTAGATCTGGGTTTTACCATGACTGAACTTTTACCCCAATGCAGTAATCTGGCTGGTAATGTTAACAGTATAATTGAACTATTCAAAGGCGAATCCTCTCTCCGCAATCAACAGGATACCAGCAAGATAGAAATTGCCCTACAAAAAGCCATTTCTCCCAAATTTGAAATCGTTTTCGCCGGTGCTTTTAGTGCCGGGAAATCAATGTTAATCAATGCACTTTTAGAGCGAGAATTGCTGTATAGTGCCGAAGGACACGCAACGGGTACAGAATGTTATATTGAGTACGCAGAAGCTGATGAGGAAAGAGTGGTTTTAACCTTTCTTAGCGAAGCAGAAATTCGTACTTTAGTCGATACCGTCTGTCAAAATCTGCAATTAACTAATCCCAGTAACATTAATTCTCCCGAATACTGTAGTCAGTTAAACCAATACTGTCAAAAAATTATCGAACAGGAAGGGGGAGAAGGCAAATCCGAGCGAGCTAAACAAGCTCAGGGTTTAAAATTATTAATTGAAGGATTTACTCAAAATCGTGAGCAGATCCATACGCTGCATAATGCCACCTATTCCATGGAACAATTTCACTTTTCTAATTTAGCAGAAGCCGCTAGTTTTGCCCGTCGTGGTAGTAATAGTGCCGTCTTAAAACGTCTAGAATATTACTGTCATCATCCTCTCCTTAAAGATGGTAACGTTTTGGTAGATTTGCCTGGTATTGATGCCCCAGTCAAAAAAGATGCCGTCTTAGCCTATCGTAAAATAGAGCATCCTGATACTTCGGCAGTGGTTTGTGTTTTAAAGGCTGCTTCTGCGGGAGAATTAGCCACAGAAGAAACGGAATTACTCGAAAAAATTCGCTCTAATGCTGGTATTCGTGATCGAGTTTTTTATGTTTTTAACCGCATTGATGAAACCTGGTACTCAGCCCAACTAAAACAGCGTTTAGAAAACCTGATTCAAACGCAATTTCGTGATACTTCCCGCATTTACAAAACCAGCGGACTTTTAGGGTTTTATGGGTATCAGGTGAAAAATCAAACCAATATTAATCAGCGTTATGGTTTAGATTCTATCTTTGCCGAAAGTGTGAAAAATTTAGGAGGACAAGAAGAAACACCGCAATTTGTCAGCGAGTTTAATAACTATTGTGTCAACTCCAGTAAATTACTGGCAACTCCCTTTAAAGTTTCCATCCACGGTTATGAAACTCCTAATAAAAATTACTTCCGAGTTTTAAGTGAGTGGGGAACTCCTTTACTAGAGCAGTTAATTGCTGATAGCGGTATCGAAGAATTTCGCCGGGCAATTACTCGTTATCTCACGGAGGAAAAACGTCCGCAATTGTTTGCAACTTTAGCTGATGATTTACAATCTCTCTGCATTACTATCAAAAATCATTATCAAGGTATTTATAGTGATTTAGAAAGTCAACCACGAGAAATTGAGGCGATGAAAGCTCTGGAGTTAAATCACCTCAATCAAGAGTTAAAGGAAGTGGGAGAGAAATTAACTAAACATATCGATGGTTATGTCAATGCTGTCGTGGTTAATAGCGATGAAAACTTTGAGGAAGACTTTAATAAACTGAAAGCGAGAATGGTATCAAGATTGGATGAGTTATTAAATACTTTTTCTGTCAAAAATGCTTACTCGCAAGCGACTTTAACCCATCCTCGCAATGCTACAGCACCTTTATTAGCAGTATTAGTAGAAGCTTTTTATTATCTGTCTAACCAGCTAGAAGATGTGTTAATTGAGGAGTCAACCAGTTTAATTAGTCGCTTTTGTCAGCGTCTTTTAGATGCGGTAAGACAAGGTGATTATTATCGACAAATCTATCGTTTATTGGGTAACGATGGTGGCATAGAAAATCAGCTAAAACAGATAGAATGCCAGTTAATTCATGCCTTAGTTTCCCAAGCGAGAACAGAGTGCGATCGCTATGTACGAGAAAATCATAATTTTTACAACGAAGGCACTTTTTCGATCTTTCAATTTCGGCAAACTGTGCAACAAACTGCCCAAGGTTATGACTGTGAAAGTATTCTTGCTGCCGAACCTGCTATCCGTCAATTACTTAAGTTAGATTTTGAGCCAAAAGTATCAGCGACAATTCAGAAAAACTTCCGCCAAACCGTTAATAATACTCTGAAAAATCAATTGATACCAATGGCAAAAAAACAAGCGGATACTATTCTACAACAGTTCAATCAAGCTCGTTCTTATCTGGAACAAACTTTAGAACAGGAAGCGGCGGAAAAAATTGCTAATAATGCCCGCAAACAGGAAGAAATTAACCAAAAAATTGAGGATTATAACCAAGCGATAAACTCTCTCAATACTTGTTTAACTGCTATGGGTTTACAGAAAAATCATTTACCTGTAATTGGTGAACAAGAATTAGAGATTGTCCCTGAAGTTGTTAATCACTCCAGCAATTAATATGGGGAAATTATCGGCATGAAGCGCCAATTCAGACTTGAATTGGCGTTGTCTTTGAGTAAACAATGCAAGTTATAACCGTGCAAAGTATATTTTAAGACTAAACCAGTTCACCGCTTTCTTGTAAAGAGTGGAGACGTTGATAGATTCCCTGCTGATTTAATAATTGGTCATGGCTACCGATCTCGACAATGCGACCATTATCCAAGACGACAATTTGATCAGCTTCTCGAACGGTACTGAGACGGTGGGCGATAATAATCGTGGTGCGAGTGCCTAGTATTGATTTCATGGCTAGTTGAATGGCTCTTTCTGACTCATAATCTAAGCTAGAAGTGGCCTCATCAAAAACTAACACATCTGGATCAACAATTAACGCCCTAGCAATTCCTAAACGCTGTCTTTGTCCCCCCGAAAGACGCACGCCCCTTTCCCCTACAATAGTGGAATAACCATTAGGTAATTCCTGAATAAATTCATCGACACGGGCAATTTTACAGGCTTCTTCTACCTTCTCGAAGCTAATATGGGGATTAGCGTAGGTGAGATTTTCTAACACCGTACCATTAAAAACATCTACTTCTTGATGGACAATCGCTAACCGTCGCCGATACCAAGTCACATCCAAGCGACGAATATCCTCGCCATCCATCAGAATTTGCCCTTGATTCGGTTCAAAATAGCGGAAAAGTAACTTAACTAAAGTGGATTTTCCTGAACCAGATTTTCCCACTAATGCCACAGTTTGATAGGGTTCAATCAGCAGATTAATATCCTTGAGAATGGTTCTTTCAGCACTATAGCCAAAGCTGAGATTACTTAATTCTACTTTCCCTGTAAAACGATAGGGATTGTGTTGGGCATGATCGGCTAAAAGACTACCGGAATCAGTACCACTAGGCAAGTTGATAAATTCGTTTAGACGTGCCATAGAAGCATAGCGACGGGCAAAAGTTTCTGCCATTTGGGATAGGGGATCTAATTCCGCATAGGCCATACTAGCCAGGGTATAGGTGGTGATAAAATGCCCGATCGAGATTTTCTGTTGAACGGTGGCTAGGAGAGTAAAGAAAAATACTCCAAATAAACTAGCTTGGACGAGGGTTTTTTCCCAAGTAATTAAGTCCACATAACCCTTATGAATGCGATAGATAACGTAGGTAAATTCTCTCTCTAAACGCTGTTTTTGACGATATAATTCCTGTCCTTCTGTGGCAAAAGCTTTGACAGTTTTGATATTAGTAATAATCTCAGAATTGCGACTTTGGGTATTTTCGATGTGCCGATCGAGAATTCTTTCTTTTTGCATTAAATCTTTTAAATCTCTGACAATAAAAGCTAGAATTAATACAAAAGAAATAACAAAAGCGAGGGCTATTTGCCATTGAATTACCCAAATAACAATAAAAATACCCAAAACTCTAAACAGTTTTGGGATCATCATTCCCGCCACTTCAGGATAAGTCCAAGTATGATTTTCTATCCCTTTGGCGATCCGGTTAGCGATGCGTCCTGGATTATTTTCATCATAAAAAGATAGGGGTAAGGTGAGAATTTTGGCAATAATTTTTTTGAGATGATCTCGTCGCGCTCTTAAGGATATTTCCCAGTGAAACCATGCACCCAGCCAAGGCTGAATTGGTGCTTTAATTACCGTGGTTAGGAAAATTAAGCCTAATAATACTGCCAAACTAACCCACTTTTCTGAGGCAAAAGGAGTTAAAATCATGGTGCGATCGACTAAAGATTGCACGAATCCATCTAAAGGTTGATCAGAAAGAACATTAAGAATCTGTCCGACAGCGTAGGGAACCATCAGATCGATAATTTCAAATACACTGGATGCAGCAATACTCAAAAAGGCGGCTTTTTGATAATTGCGATAGTAACTGAGAATATCGCGTAAGGAAGCCATAACATCAAGTAAATTGCCAATTTTTAACTTCTATCTGGTAACTGCTAACTGAAGAGACTGACGGAACTTTTAGGATTGTTTTTCTGGAGTTACCATTATACTACAATACTACAAAAATCTGCCGACCTAGAAATTTCTAGGACAAAAGCCTTGTCATAGTCTTGTATTCTCAATCAGCTATTAGTCAGGAGACGATGCCAGATCAGCTTATATTTCATCCTTGGCAGAAGCACCACAGATCAATTTATCGGAAATTTTGGCGAATATTATCACAAAAATTAATAAATTTCTGAAAGGTTTTTAAGTGTTCAGTTTTATCGATACGCTTTTTTAATTGATTAAGATAGTATTGTTCTTGAGCTACCCCAGGAAATTTTTTAGAATAAGACAACTTTTTAGCTTCAAAAATAGACTTTAGATAAGCAAAATGAAAATCGGCATGATTTCTGCAATTAAATCTACCCATTAGTTCGGGATCATTTTCGTAAACATCATAGTGTTGAACATAATCAGCTAAAAGTCCCTGTAAAGGTTGTTTAGAATTAAATATTGTGCGATTGCCTAGTAGCCATGTTTCAATACATCGATTTTGAATGATTATCACGATTTCAAGTTGTGCGGGGATAGTAATATGTTTGGTGATAAAGTCATTAACATATTGTTCTCTTTCTTCGACAGTATCCTCATCAGCATCGAGACAGATGACTAGATAGTTATATTTGGATACTTCTTGAATTTTATCGATGGCGTTAGGAATTCCCTCATCAAGTATCGAGGGGTAGCCATTACCACTAATCAGAAAGTAATTGTTGTGATTGACTTGATCGTAAAAATCAACTCGCTTAAATTCGGGAATAAGATAAGTTAACCAGGCAGTATAAAGCTTTTTTTCGGTACTTCTTCCTTCAACTAAAAAATAAATATTCATCGATTAACTAATTCCTTGGGGAAATTCTTCTAGGACATTGATAAGATCAATAAAGGCTTTTTGTCGAGTTTTAGAAATATGAAAATCAGCCGCATTGTGTACCTGAATTACTCCTCCTTTACGAGTGACTATTTTCCAATAGGCAGGACTGATATTATTAATTATATAGGGATGATGACTGGTAATAATAAACTGTAAATCTCGATAATTAACTAATAAATCTTCTGTTAAAGTGTCCAAACAGTTAACCCCCAAACTATTTTCAAATTCATCGATTAATATAACGCTCCCATCAGGAGATAATTTGATCGTTGCTAAGAACATCAGGCTTTTTATCATTCCAGAGGAGATATTTGGGTCTAAAATCCAGACCTGAGAGTTTTTTTCTTTTATTTGTATGCGAGGTGGCCCTTCAAATAAAACCATTGGAGTTGATGAAACAAACAGATCACCTAGTTTGGATGGTTCTAAAAATTCTATTTTTAAATCTTCAACTTGAGGGAAAATATCTAAAAACTTTCTCTTTATTATCTCGAACGTATCGGGATATTTTTTATAAGTGATCAGTAGTTTGTCGGAAATAGGAAGTTGACTCGATTGTAATTCAGAGAGAGAGGTATATTCGTAGTCTCTAAGGATTTTATCCAATGTTGAAGATGAGATATTAAACTTAAGTGGATTGAAAACCATTTTGTTAAATTCCTGTCGAACAGGGAAAACATCTTCTTCTTGATTGAAAAGCTCTATACAGCTTAAATAAGACGCTAGTTTTGGTGTCTTTGAATGTTTAAACTCAATTACCTCTTGATTTCTTGCGATCAAAACCTCTTGATCTTTTAAAAGAGTTTCCCTAATTATACTAACCTTATTTTCGCCGTCATTACTATTGACTTCATCTTCTTCAATCTTGATGAGAGAACGAGCTTTTCTAACCTCAAATTCACCCAACCAATGATAACGAACATGATCATTGGTTAAAAGTTCTACATCCCATTTTACTCCATTTATAGACTCACCGTTAGCGATTCTTTTTAAATTACTAATAGCCTTTAAAATCGAGGTTTTTCCTGCACCTGAGATACCAACTAATAAATTCAAATCTGGAAAAAATTTGCAAGAATCTATACTTAATCCAGAGGATAAATCTTGATAGGATAATCTCAAAAGTTTCATAATAATTCCCCACTGCTAAAACTAAAAAGGGTGAGTTAATTCTCACCCCAAGACTTTACTGAGGATCGAGTTTTAGGACTGCCATAAATGCCTCTTGCGGGACATCAACAGTTCCGATCGCTTTCATCCGTTTCTTCCCTTTTGCTTGCTTGTCTAACAGCTTTTTCTTGCGGCTAATATCGCCACCATAACACTTAGCTAAGACATCCTTTCTTAAAGCGGGAATATGTTCACTAGCGATAATTTTAGAACCAATAGCTGCTTGAATGGGAACCTTAAATTGATGCCGGGGAATCAATTCTTTTAACTTTTCAGTTAAAGCGCGACCAACATAATAAGCTTTATCCCGGTGAACGATCATCGCTAAAGCATCAACGGGATCACCATTGACCATAATATCTAATTTAACTAGCTCATTTTCCCGATAGCCAATTAATTGATATTCCATACTAGCATAACCGCGCGATCGAGATTTTAATTGATCAAAAAAGTCCGTCACCACTTCTGCTAAAGGTAACTCATAAATCAAAGCGGTGCGAGTTTTAGTAAAATAACGCATATCCTTGAAAACTCCCCGACGACTTTGACATAATTCCATCAAAGCACCTACATAGGTTTCCGGAGTAATCATTTCCACTTGGATATAAGGTTCCTCAATTTTTTCCCGTTTTTGTGGGGAAGGTAACAAACTAGGGTTATCCACTTCGACAATTTCCCCATCGGTGGTAGTGACCTGATAAACTACCGAGGGAGCGGTGGTAATTAAATCTAAGTTATATTCCCTTTCTAGTCTTTCCTGGACGATTTCCATGTGTAGCAGTCCCAAGAAACCGCAACGGAAACCAAAACCCATGGCGCTAGAAGTTTCCGGTTCGTAGGATAGAGCTGCATCGTTTAATTTTAACTTTTCCAGCGCATCTTTGAGATCGGCATACTGATCGGCATCGGTGGGGAATAATCCGCAGAAAACCATCGGTTTTGCTTCCGTATAACCGGGTAAAGGCTCTTGTGCTGGTTTAGCGGTTAGAGTAATCGTATCACCCACCCGGGCATCGGCGACGGTTTTAATCGCGGCTGCCAGATAACCCACTTCTCCCGCGTGCAGTTCATTTACCTGTACCTGTTGCGGTGATAAAATTCCCAATTCATCGATCACAAATTCTTTACCGGAAGCCATAAAACGAATTTTATCGCCCTTTTTCACCCGACCATCCATGACGCGGAAATAGACAATTACCCCTCGATAAGCGTCGTAATAACTATCAAAAATTAAAGCTCGGAAGGGTTCTTCGAGGGTATCTTGGGGAGGGGGAACTAATTGGACGATCGACTCTAGAATATCATTAATACCGATCCCAGCCTTAGCCGAGGCCCGAATCGCCTCACTACAGTCTAAACCCACCACTTCCTCGATTTCCGCCGCGACCCGTTCCGGTTCGGCACTGGGTAGGTCGATTTTATTTAAAACTGGGATAATTTCGAGGTTATTTTCCAGCGCTAGGTAAACATTGGCTAAAGTTTGCGCCTCTACTCCTTGGGACGCATCCACAACTAATAAAGCTCCCTCGCACGCCGCTAGAGACCGAGAAACCTCGTAGGAAAAATCCACATGGCCGGGGGTATCAATCAGATTGAGAACGTATTTTTGACCATCCTTAGCGGTATAATCCATCCGTGCCGCCTGTAACTTGATGGTGATACCTCGTTCCCGTTCCAAGTCCATATTATCGAGAAATTGTTCTTTCATCTCCCGTTGGGCTACGGTTCCCGTAATTTGCAGGAGGCGATCGGCGAGAGTTGATTTACCATGATCGATATGAGCGATGATGGAAAAATTGCGAATGCGAGAAACGGGAACGTCAGTCATCGTGGTTCACTGTTGGCAAAAGTCAGGGGTTTATAAAATTTTAGATTCCTTAATTCATTGTAGAGGTAAAGTCTCTAAGGCTGGAGCAAAAGCGAAAAGTAAAAGGTAAAAAAAGCTAAACTGCAAGTATAGTCAGGGTTTTGACCTTAGCTTTCCCTCTCGGCATCCACAGGAAACTATGGTCAGTTTGAGTATGCTGACAAAATCAGGCAAAGGGCAATGGCTAAGGAAAGGCTCTATGATTTGTCCAAATCGGATTACTATAGGTAAACTCTTGGATGACAATCCTCGACTGATGGGTAGAATGATAGATAGCAATCATTAATAGAGCTTATGAACGACAATGCTACACCGACTCAGCGCACGGCGGAGAAAGTTGAAATCGCTATTCACCTTGACTCGGAAGTTTTAGAACAGATTAAACACCTGACTAACGATCCTAGTCGCATTATCGAAACAGCGATTAAACAGTGGCTAAGAGGAGAGAAACAACCGGATGAGGACTTAACCCGTCATCTTCGACGCAATCCTCCCGTACCACCCAAAGGGGAATGGAATGACTAAGATTTTTCAGTCTCTAATAGGTTATTTCCCGACGGAGAGACTGAAATATTTTCTTAGGTTAACCATTGACGGTAATTGAGATTTTTTCCCCAACTAAGCTGGTTAATAGTAGTATTGCCTGTAACAGCAACGCAACGGTTTAATCTATTTACAACAAGGGGATCATCGTCGTCATTGGGGTATTGGCCAGATGGAATTAGTGCCAGAATTATCAGATGATGTTAGGAGGGTGTTGGATCACGAATGAAACAGAAGCTTGAAAATATTACCGCAACTGGTTTCGTCCCCATTTTTATCAACACGCTGGTTTTCGGATTGCGCGAGATAGTGCGAGAGAAAAGAAAACGGTTTTCTTGAAGAAACCCGTTTTCTCACGAATCTCAAAAAAACCTTGACTTTTTAGGCACTATCAGGTACTTTTGAATCAGTCAGGTAATAATGTACGCCAAAGATTAACTCCCAAAGATTAACTCCCTGTGAGCGATGATTATGATCACCAAATCTGAAACAACTCCGACCATCGGACTAATTGAAGTTCCCGCTACTGGACTATACGATGCAGAAGGAAAAAATTGGACTTCTTTATATAGGCATCGTTCTTTAATCAGTAAACAAGTTTTGATTCCTGACTTGCAAGCGGGAGGATTTGATGCCCAATTAGTAAACCTCAGAGATGATAATTACAGTGAAGAATTTGGTGAGGTGTCCTGGAAAGGGATGAACTTGCGGAAAACTTATGTGGGGGGCAACATTTCCGCCCTTAATCCTGAAGCCTTTGATGCTTGGGGTGTAACAGTAAATTTCTCTCAAGATCGCCAAGTTACCTGTATGGCACTTGAACATCTGGCTAAAGGAAATCGCCCTATTGTCGTTGGTGGTTCAGATGCTTTGGCGGAACCGCAGCACTACTTAAAAGCAGGTGCAACAGCGGTTGTTCAAGATAAATCTGGAGCGGCAAATTGGGCGCTTTTTGATTATGTATTGGGAAGAACGCCACGGGAAGAAATGACAGGAGTAATTTTTGCTGACGGTAAACAATATCCCAGAAAAACTAAAGCCAAAAGTCCAGAGGAATGGGCTCTGCCTTCGGTGAAAGTCGCAAAAGAATGTCTAGGGACACTTCCTAATGTTCAAGGAAAAGTCCCTGTCGGTTCACTGGTAGCAGATATTGGTTGCGATCGCACCTGTGATTTTTGTATGACTCCTACCTACGGTACTGGCTATCGCAGAATGTCCCCAGAAACAGCCCTCAAATGGTTGGCGATCCAGAAAGAAGCAGGGGCGGTTGCGATTAATATCGGTTCTGATCAATTTCTCGCCCGTGGACTGTTTCCTGGAGGGAGAGAAGAGATTATGGAAATTACCAATGGTGCGCGGGAGATCGGAGTATCTCTGATGTGGCCGAATGGTCTGGAACTGAGGAAAACCACCTTGGGAAGTGGGCGTAACTATGAAAACACTGATCTTAGACCGGATGAAGAACTGATTCAAGCCTTATTTGGTTGGGATGGTCAAGTCGGTTGTCCTTTAGCTTATATCCCTGCTGAACGTCCTGTTTTCGGACGGGAAGCCTACAAGAAGTTGCTACCCTGGCAAGAGCATTGTACATTGATGAAATCTGTAGTCAGAACTGGTGTACCTGTGGTTACTTATGGCATTATTATTGGTTTACCCGATGATGACCATGATGACTTACTACGTCTTGAGGAAGCAATTACCGACCTAGTAGATGAACTGGTAGAAATTAACCCACAACTAGAATTTCAAACTTCCTGTTACAGTATTATTCCTTTACCTGGAACTCCCCAAGCCTTTAATTTACGGAAAGCAGGATTGCTCCAATTTGAAGATTCCTGTTTATGGGGAGTATGGACAACAACCTCCAACACTCATCACCTAACATATAGCCAGGTTTCCGATTGGCAAATTCGTTTATCCAATATTCGCAGATCACCATCTGAATTTACTAACTATAATGGCGAATATTCAGCAATGGTGAGTACAGCTTCCTCCGATGACTCAAAGATTGTGTTATTAAATTCTTAAACTAAATACGGTCTTTTCATTAATCAGGTTCTTCGTTACTTGGTATGGTTCGATAGGGGGACATAAATCGACTAAATCCTGATCTGGCAAGAGATTTAATTGATTAGTTCGTTCTAGATCGAAAACAATTGACAAAAATTGCCAAATGTCTTTCTATATAAGGGTTCCATCCCTTATAATCCCCGTCCATAGCATAACACAAACCGAAGAACCATTAATCATGAAACCAAATCGTATTAAGCTGTTCGTAATTTAAATTGCGTTAACAGATTGTAGGGTGCGCCCTTGGATAGTTCTGGGTTTCCGATACCTATCACCAAGGAGTCAGCCACCGCTCCGATTTTTTTGTAGTATGCTTCCTACTAGAAAGTTATGGGTGAGAAAATCTTTGTGTTCTTTGTGCCTTTGTGGTTCTTTCTTGCGCTTTTTGGTAATCTTCACTGCTGCCATTAATTTACTCCCCCAATGGTCTTGGATTATCGTTAATCTTGTGGATTTTCAATGTTTCGGGCAGCATGAAGTACCGCAATAACATCGATTTGCTCAGGCTTGATATAATAAATTATGCGGTAAGAAACCTCGATAACTTCTCGGATCTGCTCAGTTTCAAACTCCGGAACAAGACGACCCGAAAAGGGAAAATTAGCAATCTGTTCTGAGCGTCTGGTCAATCTTTCCACCAGTCTTTGAGCATATTGAGGGGAGTTTTGTGATATGTAGTTGTAGATGGCTGATAAATGATTAACGGCGGTTTCTGTCCAGAAAACTTTCATGGCTCTAGCTTGAACTTAGTGCGTACTTCTGCCACAGAAATAACCTTTTCCGCCTCACTATCGGCTAATCCTGCTTCAATTGCCTGTCTCACATAAATCTCATACATCAAATCATCCCATGTAGAATTATCCGGCAATTTATCGATTAAATTTCTGGCTTTTTGTTTAATGTTTTTTATTTCCATGATGGTTTCCAAAATGACTCCTGACAGTTTACATTATAGCAAGATAGGCTCCTAGAGATGGTGTATTCTAAAACCACCGCTAACGCTCAGAATATCCAAAAAGGCTTTTCCCTCTCGATGTCCTCAACGAAACCTCAACCCGTGATTGGTGTTAGTTGGTGGATAAATGCTGTATATTTACTCTCGTCGCCGCTTAATTCACACGCAGCAGCGCAGAAACTTGCTCAACATTCATTGCTGTATGTAACAATACAGGAGGAGTTTATCTCAGGAGTTCCACGGTGATTAGAGAGCTAGACCGTATTACTGTTAATCCACAAATATGTCTTGGACAGCCAACGATTCGAGGAATGCGTATCACTGTAGGATTTGTTTTGAAACTGTTGGCTAGTCAGTTATCTATTCAGGAAATCTTAGAGGCTTATCCAGAGTTGGAGGAGGAAGATATTCGTCAGGCTCTTAATTATGCAGCTTGGGCTGTATCCGATTATATCGTTAGCTTCACTTCAGCAGCCGTAACGCACCGCTAACTTTAATGATGGTGGGTGATGTAATTTAAAATTCTGAGGTAAATCATGCAACTAAAACTAACAAAAATATTCCAGAAAGTTCCCGAAGGCTATATTGGTTTTGTCGAAGAATTGCCAGGAGCTAATACTCAAGGAGAGACTCTAGAAGAAACTAGAAGTAATTTAGAAGAAGCAATTGAGCTAGTTTTAGAAGCTAATCGTATATTAGCTGAAGAGCAACTGCAAGGACAAGAAGTGATTCGAGAGTCTGTTACTTTCTGGGCTGCATGAAACGTATAAACTTAATTCGTCATTTAGAAGCTTATGGCTGTGAATTCTTAAGAGAAGGCGGCAATCATACGATTTATGTAAATCGTGTCAATCAGAAATCTTCAGCCATTCCGCGCCATCGTGAAATCAATGAATTCTTGACGCGAAAAATTTGTCGAGATTTACAAATACCAGAACCATGAGTGCGACTCCTGTTAAGCTGCTGATGAAACACCTTAAGCAAAACCCAAAGGTTGAAACTGAGTATCATTGATAATTTTAACCGTTTCCCCCGACTGCTTAATCACAAACAAACCGCGCCGATAGGCATAGACATCTATCCCCTGATCAATTTCAATTGCTGCCACTGCCCCATAAACCCGAAACTCTCGAAATTGGGGGAAAGCAACCTTAAATCGCTGTAATCGGCTGACAAAATCATCTACATCATCCCTCGACAGTCGAGATTTACATTCCACAGCCACCAACTCGCTCCCATTCACCGCCACAATATCAATCTCCATTGCCGCCCCAGGACGCTTACTTTTCAAGCGACTCATCGTTTGGGTGACATCAATGCCCCATTCCTGAAATAAACCCACGACCGCAGGCTCTACCATTTCTTCTATAAAAAGACACAAAGGAGTTGTTAAGCTATTGACCGCTTTGGTCGTTTCTTGTACCTGTTTTTTTAATTCTTCCATCGTGCGATTAGCTTCCTCTCTGCGGCGATCAGCTTCGGCACTGCGGCGATCGGCTTCGGCACTGCGGCGATCGGCTTCCTTTTGAAACTCGGCAAATTGGGCCTCAGTTCTTTCAAATAACTTGTAAATATCGGCGAGCGTTACAGCGTCTGACATAGGAAGATTCTTCAAGCTTGAGAAGTCTAGTCCCATTCTAGCGACTTGGCGGAGAAAAAATGTCCCTAGCTTCTCATCCGTGTTTTTTTAATCAATTATTGACTATCAACTAATCAGCGATCGCAGTTCAAGGGGAAGGGGTCAAAGGTCAAAAGGCGCTCGCGTTTTTAATGGATAATAGGCAATTGACAATGGATAATTATCAACTATAGCTCCTGCGGCCATGGGCTACTATTTTGACCATCAGGAAGAAATCGACCAAGAAATCACCCAAGAATGGGAGCAGGTACAAGTTAGCATAACGCAAATAGCTAAATCACCTTTTTACACCGGGATGAAAGAAGTGAATTTTTCCCCGCCCTTTCCCCGAATGCACCCCGTAACTGATATAAGTAGAGATGTAGGTCTATAACCAAAATTGCCGCATCAGTTCGGTTAGGTGACTGTTTTTCGCTTGTCTAGGAGGGTAGATATGCTCAACGAATTAATTTATGAAGGATTAGGTTTAAGTGCTGTTTTCGGAGGACTATTCCTCTGGTCGCGCTCTGGTCTCGTCAGCAAAAATACCGCCCTTTTAGCCGCACAAGCGCAATTACAGCAAAGTAACGCAGATTTGTTGGTTCAAGTCAAGGGTTTAGACGTGGCGCAATCAGACTTAAAAGACGAAAATCAGCAGCTGCACGCCAAAATCATTCATATAGAACAACATTCCGCCCAATTACAGCACAAAGCTACGGATTTAGAAAATTCTCTCCAGTCCCTCCAGCAAGCTGTGCAGATAGGTGAGGGTGAAATCGAACAACTGAAAACCACCGCTAAGGAAATAGAAGCGGAGAAAGCTGGTTTGATGGAGCAGTTAGAGGCAGAAAAAGCCCAAATTACTAGCCTAGAGGCACAGATTCAAACTTTAGAGCAGCAAAAAGGTGAAATTAACCGTCAATTTGATTTGACCAAAAAACAGACCACCTCTCTCTCTAGTCAAATTCAGACCCTAGAACAGGATAAAACTCTCTTACAGCAAGAGCTAGAAAAAGCCGAGGAATTAAGGGCAAAAGTGGCCGATTTAGAGCATAAAAACCAAGAATTAAGCGATTTAGCCGCTCAAATTCCCAGCTTGCAAGGTCAAATTCAAACCTTAGAACAGAATCTGGCTCACCAAACAGAACATTATGAGCGAGGACAGCAAGAAATAGCCAGCTTACAGGGTCAAATTACTGGGTTAGAACAGGAAAAAAAGTCTCTCAGCGAAGATTTAGCCGCAAGTCAAACTCGATCGCTCTCTTTAGGCCAAGAATGCGACAATTTAACTATAAAACTCCAAGAAACCGTCGCTCAAGTGACAGCCATAACCGCCGAAAAGGACAGTCTCGGCGCTCGTCTCGAAGCAGCTAAACTGGATTTACAAGCTTTAGCAGCCCAGAAAGGAGAATTATCGGCAGAATTAACCACTGCTGCCGAAAAAATTGCTGATTTAGAAGGGCAATTAGAGGAATTAACCCAGTTACCGCAACAATTGGCCGATTCTCAGGCAAAAATTGCTGATTTAGAAGGGCAATTACAGGGATTAAACCAGTTACCGCAACAGCTAGAAACCTATCGGGAAAATATTGCCAATTTAGAGATTCAACTACACCAATTAAGTGCCGAAAAAGACCAATTAGAAACCACAACTTCCCGTCATATCGAGGAATTAAGCCAACAAAATCGCCAACTAACTCAAGATTTAGAAGTCCAAAAAACGGCAGCTAAAGCTTTAGAAAAGGAAAAAATTAAGTTCGAGAGTGAGTTAACAACTAAGCAAGAAGAAATCGCTGCTTTAGAGGTTCAAATTCAAAACCTACAACAAGAAAGAGACGATTTCTCTCGACAAACTGCCCCTATTACTACTAATGAACCAGAAGCAATTATTAGTGAAACTCTGGTAGTAGCAGAACCAGAAACTACCCCGGTGGTTGCCGAGGAAACTCCGGTAGTAGAAGAACCAGAAACTCCCCAGGTGGTTGACGAGGAAACTCCGGTAGTAGCAGCAGAAAAAATCCCAGTTGCCGATACGATTTTAGAAGTGCAACCCGCAGCAAAGATAGTCCAGACGAGTCAAGAATCCGCAGAAAATCCCCTAAGGGGAAAAAGCGTAGTTATACTAGGAACCTTCAGCAAAATCAGTCGCGAGAAAGCGAAATCATTGATTATTAATGTCGGTGGTACTGTTACTGGTTCCCCCAGTGCGAACACTGATTATGTTCTCCTCGGTAAAGCCCCCGGTGAGAAACTCAAAAAGGCTCAAAAATTAGGCATAAAAACCCTTTCAGAAGCCCAATTTCTGCAAATGGTAGAATCCTAAATCAGTTATCAGTTATCAGTTATCAGTTATCAGTTATCAGTTATCAGTTATCAGTTATCAGTTATCAGTTATCAGTTATCAGTTATCAGTTATCAGTTATCAGTTATCAGTTA
>NZ_JACJQV010000092.1 GCF_014696875.1 Microcystis wesenbergii FACHB-1317
AAGCCTTGTTATACTCTTTTTCTAACTCGGTTAATTTTCTATTTTTCGATTTCTTTTTCGGTGTATAACTATTACTATGGTATGCAGCTATTCCCTGATAACCACTGTCTTCTCTGCTGGTAGTTAAAGGATGAAAACGAACTCGACTTTTTTTAAATAAACTAAAATCATGACCTCTACCTTTCCCACAAAAGACACAGATAATTTCCTCGGTATTTTGAGCAGCTACTAATTGGGATTTTCAAGTATGATAACCTCTTTTACCCCCCAAAAAATCTTTCTGTTTCTTTTTGGGGCGTTCAATGGGAGTTTCCGTTACATCCATTACCGTTACGACCGGTATCTCTGCTTGATTTAGTAGAGCTTTTTTTCCTTTTAAACGGAAGTTTCCCGATTGTCAAAGCATTTTTTCCGTCTTATTTACAATCCGACATATAGTTGATTCTGATATTTGACCGCTTGTACCAATGTGAAAATATGTTCTATATTCTCGCCAATATTCTAACGTTACTAAAACTTGTTCTTCTATAGATAGTTTAGGTTTCGGTCCCCTTTTAGATACTGAATTAGATTCAGCTTCAACACTTTTTACTGATTCTACCATCTTTCTGTAGGTTTGTTTATACACGCCGAAACGGCGTTTGAATTGTTCATCTGATAAGTTTTGATAATCCATAATTTTGCTAATAAACATAGCAAAATTATAGATGATTTCCTGACCTAAGATCACATTTTATTCTTTTTTCCACTTCAATCTAAAAATCGAGAAAAAAGCAAAACATTCTATTATACCATAAAAAAATTATGCAAGAGGTCTATTATCCAACAAGGTTTTTAGATTTATTCAGCAAATCCTAATTAAGTCGCCCAATTGACGGGACTCTTCCGACTCAACCGCTAATATTTGCGGTTGCATTGCTTCGCCAAAATGAGCTAAGATTTGAGCGTCAATGGCATCGGTTTTGGCTAATTTACCAGTAGCTTTAGCAAAGTCTCTTCCTTGACGGGGATTAATTAAGGCGACGGCTAAACCCGCTGCTTGTAATTGAATCACCAGTTCAGTTTCTCAACCTCCTGTCGCTTCCAGAACGATGAGGTTGAGCGTCTAAGATTTTAGGGTCTCGATCAGTTTAGATATGTCCTCCTTTGTGTTAGCAACTTTCATCGCTTTACCGACGGGACGGAGGTAAACATCTAGGGTCGCTTTACTAATGTCAATGCCTACCCATTGAGAGATATTTTCCCTGATTAAACCTGAGAAATTGGCGGGATTAATGGTTATTTTTGAGAGCATCCCCTTGATTTTACTCATCCTTGCCCGCTCCGGTCTGTTAGCTTAACAATTGATTGTTTTCGCCACGACCCTGGCGACTGTTCGAGTTTTATCAGGGAGATTATGGTGGTGACCCTTGCTACGAAGCGGTCTTTTCTGACCAAGCTTGGGACGGTCTACCACTTCTCTCAATATACAAGGTTGGGCTTCGGCCGTGAGATCAGGCTTCGACGGTGAGATCAGCGTTCGACAAAAGCTCACGCCGGGGTCCGAACCGCCGAACGGTTGAAGCATGAAACCCAACGCCCGCATAGTTTACGCTACCGCTAACCCATCCTACAAATAATTGTGCCTCCCTACTTATAATTTAGGTGTATCGACCCAAAAAATCTATGAAATCAAGAGAATTGATCATGATTATTTTGGGGATGAATGAGAGAGAGAGGGGGACAAGGGTTACAGAAAACGGCTATGGCGTTAAAATAGATGGAAAAAACAGAGGATAAAAACTATGGACGGGATGACCTTTTTTCAGAAAAGTGCGGGACAGTGGAAATCTCAGCGCACCACCCATCATTTACCCTTTCGACGCGCAGAAACCGGCGATTCCGAGATTTATGTGGAAGCTTTAAGCGCCGATAACCCGAAAATTATCGCTATCTGTGAAATGCACGAAGTCGATCCCGCTAAGACTGTGGGGGGTGCCTTTGTCAGTTGGGATGGTTCGATGCAGTGGGACAAAGAAAACGAAAATCATCAAGGAACCACCGTTTTTGCGCTAATTCCCGATGAAGATAATCCCCAAGCGGGTGTTCTGTTGCGGGAGCGAGGTTATGCGGAAATCATTCCCGTGGCGGGCCGTTATCACATTGATGAACAGGAAGGTTTAGTCTTAATTACAGAATACGAAACTATGACCTCGATCGAGCGTTTTTGGTTTGCCGATGCCGATTTACGTCTCCGCACTAGCACAGTTCAACGTTTTGGCGGTTTTAATACGGCCACTTTTTGTGCTGAATCCCGCAATCAGTCATCGGAGTCAGTCTCTGGTGATTCCCCCGAACCTTCATCCTATTCGATTAGTGGCTGGTAAATTCAGTTATCAGTTATCAGTTATCAGTTATCAGTTATCAGTTATCAGTCATCAGTCATCAGTTTTTTCTCCCATCTCCCCGCTCCCCGCTCCGGCGCTCCCATCTCCCTGCTCCCCGCTCCGGCGCTCCCCACTCCCCGGATGGTAAGCAAGTTTTCTTAACAATTGTAAGAATTTTTAATATTTCTTTTCTAGTTGGCACTTACTCCCTTATCATTAGGAGGAAAGTTTTTTAAGCATTTCTAAGGATACGGAGGTTTACCCTTGGCCATTCCTCTTTTAAATTACGCCCCCAAGTCCCAAAACGTGCGGGTAGCTGGTTATGATGTCGGTGGAGACGAAAAACCGAGAGTTTACACGACGGAAAATGTCCTCTCCCCTACCGACCTGGACGATTTAATCGAAGCCGCTTACCGTCAGATTTTCTTCCATGCCTTTAAATGGGATCGGGAACCCTTCCTCGAGTCCCAATTACGCAATGGACAATTATCAGTGCGGGATTTCATTCGTGGTTTGCTGTTATCGAAAACCTTCTATAACAGCTTCTACGAGAAAAACAGCAACTATCGCTTTGTCGAACAGGTAGTACAAAGAGTTCTCGGTCGCGATGTCTATAGCGAAAGAGAAAAAATTGCTTGGTCGATTGTCGTTGCCACCAAAGGTATTCAAGGTTTTGTCGATCAACTTCTCAACAGTGACGAGTATCTGCAAAGCTTTGGTTATGATACTGTTCCCTACCAACGTCGTCGCACCCTAGCCAGCCGCGAAATCGGTGAACGTCCATTCAACATCACCTCGCCTCGCTACGATGGCTACTATCGTGGTATTTTGGGCTTCCCCCAAATCGTTTGGCAGAATGCTGTCCGTCGCTATGTTCCCCAAGAGCAAAAACCCAAAGCCGGCGATCCTTCCAGCTTCTTGGCTATGGCCCGGGGTCTCGGTAGCGCCAAAGGCAATCCTGTACCAAGAGTCTCCGCTATGAATATTAACATCGAGGCTTCTGTACCCCGTCGTTAATTTTTAGCTAAACCTACCGGGGAGAGTCCCTAATTGGCAGAATGACCCCTGAACCATAATCAGGTTATCCTGTGAATTGGTGGCTCTCCCTATGGGGTTGCTCCTGAAATAATCCCCCCACCGAGAACGATTTCCCCTTCATAAATTACGGCTGCCTGGCCCGGGGTGATGCTAAATTGTGGTTCATCGAAAACCAGCTTCACTTGATTATTTTCTAGGGGGATAACATTGACGGGAACAGCCGGAGAACGATAACGTACCTGTACTTGCGCGCGTATAGGAGTGGTGGGTTGAGCAATAGAAACCCAGTTCATCCGTCCGACAAGACAAGCGGCACTAACGGCACTTTCGCGATTACCGACGATAACCCGATTCATGACGGGATCCAGTTTTACCACATAGAGAGGTTCGGCGGCGGCGATGCCGATGCCTTTGCGTTGTCCGATCGTATAATGATGGATACCGCTATGTTTACCCAAAACTTTGCCCTCGAGATCGACGATATCGCCCTCACTAACGGCGATATACTTATCCAAGAATGATCGCATAGTTCCGTGAGCTTCAATCAAGCATAAATCCTGACTATCGGGTTTATCTGCCGTTTTTAAGCCGAATTCCTGGGCAATCCTGCGGGTTTCTGCCTTGGTTTGTTCTCCCAAGGGAAATAAAGTCCCACGCAGTACATCTTGAGTTAGATCATAGAGAAAATAGGATTGATCTTTATTTTTATCGACGGCGCGCAGCAGTTGATAACGGTTATTTTCCGGAGAAAAACGAATTCTAGCGTAGTGACCGGTGGCAATAGTATCCGTTTCTAAGGTTTCCCTAGCATAATGCAGCATCGGGCCAAATTTTACCGCTTTATTGCACTGAGAACAGGGCAGCGGTGTGATTCCCGCTTCGTAACCGGAAACTAGATAATCAATAATTTCTTTTTGGAAAAGCTCGCGACTATCGACGATATGATGGGGAACCCCCAACTGCTCACAAATAAAGGCCGCATCTACCATACCCTCGGAGCAGCATTGACCTTTACCCTTCATTAACCACAGGGTCAAGCCAATAACATCATAACCTTGAGCGTGTAAGGCAGCAGCGGCGACGGAGCTATCTACTCCCCCCGATAGACCGACAACAACTTTTCCCATAAACCTTGTAATGATTTTTAACCAATATACTTTCTAGACTAGCATCTCCTCCTTTAAAATTTGGACATGGTGTACCCAAATTTCGTGTGAGGACAAACCAGTATTATGAGAACAAACTTACTGTTTTTCTCGGCTTTATTTTGGTTAAAAGTCGGGATAATCGCTCAAGGAACGCTGCTGCTAAAAGCAAACTTATCTTTTGCCCAGAATCTTTATCCCGGTCGTCGTTTGCCCCCACCGCCGGCGGTGAGACAACCAACTAAACGTTCAGACAGTCCCAGTGCTGTTAATTGTTCCCAATGTTCACCCTTAAATTTACCCCCGGTTAATTCTCCTTCAGTTCGCCCCCCGGTGGCTGCCCCGGTTTCCGATAACCAACCCCTGAGAGAATACGTTTTTCAAGCTCCCGCTCCCGTGCGTCCTGCCGATGCTACGGTGATTAATAATCATCCTCGTCCAACTGTCAATCCACCGGCACCCAGACCTGAAAATCGCGCCAATAAACCCCCTTCTCCCCCACCACAGCAGCGGGTTATTGCTACTAATCAACTCTTTCGCGTTGAAGTTAAAAGTAATAGTGCAGCAGCGTTGGCAAAAATTAAAGAAATTGAACCCCTCGCATTTATCCGCGCAGGAGAAAATGTGATTCAAGCGGGGTTATTTCAGCAACAATACCAAGCTAAACAACGGTTACAAGAGTTAACTAAACAGGGTTTTAGCGCCCAGATTATTACCCTCAATAATTAGGGTTTACTGAAAAAGTCTGTTGGTGGGGTTAGGAGTCAGGAGCCAGTAGCCGGTCGTCAGTAGTCAGGAGAATTAAGAATGAACGATAGCTTCATGCCTATTTTTCCTATTTTTGAACTCTCAAAAGTTAATTAGGCAATAAGTCTCTAGGATTTCAGCTAATCTCGATCGAATCTCTTGCCTCTCGTCCATCCTAACCAAGAAGTTAATTTTATCCTATTAACTCACCGTTCGCTCATTTCTCGGCTCTTCTAGGTTCTGTGTGATAAGTTTTACTTACATAGGATCGATCAATCTTTGTGTCCTTTGTGTCTTTGTGGTTCGTTCCACCCCCTCGCTAGGATGAAGGTATCTTAGAATACATTTTACCCACCAAACCCAAGAGAGCTATTTCTCGAACCGAAAATTTGGTAAATTGTCTCAAATGCAGTCTAGCAAGCGCATTGATTGTTCTACTCGGATATTTTTTAGTACAAAAAGACCATTTTGAGGTTAACGAATTGATTAGGGTTTGAGCGAACCCATTGGCGATCGCACTTTCGGCATGTTCTACTTACCTTATTTGCTAAAAAGCATACAGTATAAAGGTAAAAGCAATTTTAAAACCCTTGCCTTAAAAAATTAAGCGAACAATGAGTCAGTAGTTCAACAAGCTCACTAACATGAACGCTCGGTCGAACGCTGATCTCACGGCCAAAGCCTGCTCGTGGTGTAAAATATTTGTAGGAACTAGACAAAGGAGTATTTGAAGCTAACACTTCAATTCAAGCAAATTTTGTAGAAATATAACTATCGTAGGGCATACGAAAAGTAACGCTTAGGGAGAGAACCACATCTGGATTGGATAACGCAAGGCATCTAATTTAAGTGGACTCGTTGAACTAAGAATCCCTCGCTTTTAGTGACGGGAGTGCCAAATGACCATACAAATGGTCGCTGACCCTGACGCACGATGGAAACATAAACCCCAACACCAAAGTTGGCAAAACTACCCGCGCAAAGGGGAAGCAAAATCGTTAGACAACCCGATGTGCAACTAAAAACTACAGAATCAAGGTTCCCGAGGATGCTTTATCTCTGCTGATTTCTGAGAGCCTTGTAAATCAAGACTAAAAATATAGTTGAACAGGGGATTAGACAGGGAAAAGAGGAGGGGCAATGGGCTAAAGTGGTTCAGCCTATCCTGTTCCCGAAAAACCGAAGAAAATATGGAGATTTTGCATGACGACGATTTACTTTGCTACAAACCGCAACCTGGTTACCTCAAATGATTTAGAGGCGGGTTTTGACTTCGGGAGTACCTTTAGTCAGGATGGACTGGCTAACTTGCGTTTTGGAAAAGCCGAGGTAACGGGTGAGAACTTTTCTCAGTATCAAATCCAAGTTGCCCCAGAAAATCTGCTGGGTGATCCGCCCGTTTTGGGCAGTCAGGCGATTGCCCTGCAAGTCCGCAAACAGATGATCGAGAATGCGGAAGATACATTGATCTTCATTCACGGCTTCAACGTTTCATTTCGGAGCGCTCTAACGGCTGCGGCTCAACTGCACCAAGTGTTGACTGCCAGAGACCCTGGCGATACCGAGCCTCCCCTCAAATTGAATATATGTTTGTTTTCCTGGCCTTCAGACGGTGCGCTTCTGTTTTCCGATCCGAGAGCCGCCAATGCGATCGCTTACAAGAATGATCGCCTGGATGCTGCCGCTTCTGGGGCGGCATTTGCCCGCGGCTTCCTCAAAGTTGCCGATTTCATTAATCAGACTGAGGCGCGGTGCCAACAGAGACTTCATCTCACTGCCCACAGCATGGGCAATTATGTCTTGCGCCATGCTCTACAGGAATTGAAAAGGCAAGTCGGCAACCAACTGCCCAGACTGTTCGATCAGGTTCTGATGATGGCAGCCGATGAGGATGATGATGCTTTCGATCTCGACTACAAATTGTTGTCTCTGTCCCGGATCACCCGCCGGACAAGTGTCTATTTCAACCGCAACGACCTCGCTCTTTGGGCCAGTGATAAGCTTAAGGGTAATACCGCCCGTCTGGGGACAGATGGTCCAATCCAGCCGCGACAACTTCCTCGCAATGTCTATCCGATCGATTGTACCCGCGTGGTATCTAGTTTTACAGATCCTTCAGAGCATGGCTATTATCTGAATGTCCCCCGCGTTGTCAGGGATATGCGTCTAGTGCTACGCAATCAAATTCCCCCCGATGAAATTCCAGGTCGGAAATACGTCGCTGAAACTAATCGCTATCGACTCCTAGAATGAGTCAGGTTTAATTTACTGCTCTAAAATGCAAACGCCTATCACAAAGGTTTTAAAGTGATTGGGAGATTTGACTTTATCTTAGCGTCAGCAGAAGTCCCATACTCCGCAGTCTAAGTGTCACAACTCATTGTTCGCTTAATTTTTTAAGGGAAGGGTTTTAAAATTGCTGTTACCTTTATACTGTATGCTTTTTAGCGAATAAGGTAGGTAGAACAGTGTCGGGAGTGCGATCTCCAATTGGCTCGCTCAAACCCCAATCAATTCGTTAACCTCAAAATGGTCTTTTTGTACTAACAAATATCCGAGTAGAACACTCAATGCGTTTGCTAGACTGCATTTAAGACAATTTACCAAATTTTCGGTTCGAGAAATTAGCGAACGGTGAGTAATTACTTAGCACACAGAGTTAATTTTGTCAAGCAAAATTCTCACCGCATCGATGATCACATCCGGTTGATCCATCCAGACAAAATGACTACTTTTATCCGCTTGTATTTGCAGAAAATCTCCGGATAACTTGCCTAATTCCAGGTGCATCTCCTCCCGGAGTTGGTTGGCACTTTTTAGGGGAATAAAGCGAGTCCAAAGGGAAGGTTTAAAAAAAGAATTAGCTTTAATACTAACTATCGGTAAATTACCAAAATTTTTAGCCTCACTCACCTGACGAGCGCTTTGGTCGAGATTAAACATTTCTCTACTCATCGTCATCCAGTGTTTAGCGCGACAGAAAGAACGCTTAACTCGATGACAAGAATCTGGGGAAAAGCGACGTAATTCTGGTTTTAATAATTCAAAAACTCCCAGAACTCTCAGAACTCGGATAATGCCTAAAATTGAGCCAATAATCGACATCCAAAATCCGGAGATGAAAAATAATTTTAATGCCTTTAATGCTGGCGACATTTTCAGCATTCCTTTCTCGTGTAAACCATCAGTGAGTACCAAACCTACTACTTTTTCTGGGAACAGATGAGCATACAGTCGAGCATTATAACTGCCAAAAGAATCACCAACTAAAATATAAGGCGGTTCTATTTTTGCTTGGGTTAGTAATTGATCTAATTCCTGAACAATTTGGTAGCTAGTTCGCGGATATGGACTAGAATCGCTCCAACCATAACCCGCTCGATCATAAATACAAACCCTAGCCAATTGTGACAATTCTTCTATCAAAAAATATCCCTCAATTCCTCCTAAACTATGGTCAATAATAATAGTGGGACTAGCCGTTCCCGCTAGACAAAAATGTAGGCGATATTTACCCAGATTAATCAAATGACCCGGCGGTGCTTTTTGTTCTTCTAACCAAACAGATAACGTCTGATAAACTGTCGTCGCTACTAGGATAATTACTCGAATTGATAAAGACATAACTACACCTCTTGTAACAATCAAAAATCTTCCTTTAGGTGAGGATTCAGGAGCCGGTCGTCAGGAGAATTAAGAATGAGCATTAATCAATTAAATGCTCTATTTAGGAATTTTATGCAATTTTATGTCTATTTTTCTCATTTTTGCACTCTCAAAAATTAATTATGCCTGAACTTCCCCCGTATAAACATACTAGCTATGGCTAAAAGTCTTAAAGAGCCTGAGTTAAAGCAATATAATACTAATGGACTACTGGACACAAAATCCTGAATTCCTTACGCAGATAGGGTTTGAGGCAAAATTTTTTAAATTTGACCTTTCGACCATTATAGCTTGTTTCGGGGCAGAAAACCATCAAAAACATGGCTACAGAGGGAATCGCTGACTCTAGAGATTAATGACACCATCTGTTACAATCAGGTTAGCGATCACTATACAGCCAACTCTACGGAATCGCTCTACTCTAGATACAGTCAACGGTACAGCCATTTTCAAAGGGAAAATGTACCCAGTAGCGTCTTTTCAATTTTTTCTGAGAAGCGACCTGCAGTAAGGGTTTTGTTAATTTTTTAGTATTTCTGTATGGGGGAAGTCCAGTTATGCAAGAACTCTAATCATCAATGAAATGGTCGATTTAATGGTGAGCAGCAGTAGTGATACTAAATCCGTTTATTAAAGACTGATTATTTATACCCCCTTTTGCCTATTGCCTATTGCCTATTGCCTGTCCCTATAAGTAGCCTATACTCAACGGATTTAGCTGTGATTAAAAGAGAGCGCCAGCATTGCAGCCAAAATATAATACAAATGAACGCTTGACACGATGATTTTGAGCCAAGTATTGCCAGTCAATTGAGCATAAATACTTAAAAATACCCTCAAGTGCGAGCTGCTACGCAGTGCCTTCGGCATCGCATTAACCTAAGAAAAAGCGCTTAATAAGTTGTTAAATTTCGGGAACAACATTAGCAGTATGCTGAAAATTAGCGAAAACTATTAAGATCATAGACCGAGTTTAATCTTATGCTAGAGAAAATACTATACGCTGATTCCGGCGCAGGTCAAACCCAAGAAATGCTACAAGCATTAATGGATCTCCCCGCTATCCGGAAAGCGTCGATTACCATTCTCCGGGTTGTTCCCCCTCAGATTACCACCGAAGCTCTGGCCAGTAAATGGGAAGAGGGAACCCAAATGCTGACTAAAATCCTGCAAGAAGTCAAAATTGAACCCAGCAAAGTTTCCACTATTCTGCGGCAAGGAGATCCCAAAGATACCGTCTGTCAAGTTGCCGACGAAATCGGCGCCGATTTGATCCTGATGGGTTCCCGAGGACTAAAGCGACTGGAAGCAATTCTAGAAAATTCCGTCAGTCAATACGTCTTTCAACTGACTAATCACCCGATGTTATTGGTAAAAGACGATATTTACGTCAAAAAAATCAAAAAGGTGATGGTAGCTCTCGATAAGTCTAGCTCGGCTGATTTAGCTCTCGATCTGGCTATTTATCTCCTGCGGGATTATCCTTCAGCAGAGTTAATTCTGGCCCGCGTCAACCCCGACTTAAAACCGGAATTTGCCCCCACTTCCCCCAAAGAAATGGAAGAAAACCCGATTTTAAGGCCAGCAGTAGCAAAAGTGAAACGGATGAATATACCCTATCGCTGCCTGGTGACGGGGGGTAAACCGGGAGAACAACTCTGCAAACTCGTCGATGATTATAATGTCGATCTCTTACTGTTGGGTTCGCCCGATCGCCGTCCTTCCGTGGCTAAGAGTTTACCAGATCTCGATCGCCTTCTCGGTACTTCCCTCTCGGATTATGTGCGGGTTAATGTCAATTGTCCCGTCCTTTTAGCCAGAAAAGAAGGGATTTAGCCCCTATTGGGTGTAGGCAGCTAAGTCTTGACTCATTTGATTTAAGTTGCTGGCAATGGCTTTCATCGTCATAAAAGCCGAGCTAAAGGCGATTAGCTCATTTAAGGGATAACTTCGACTCTCAACCCCCAAGCTCAGTAATTGCTTCTCAAGAGATTCAATTTCTTGGATGAGCAATCCTAACTTTGGTGGGTTGAGAATTACCTGGGCAGCGATCGCAGTTTGTTGTGCGATCGCTAAAATCATCAGCCATTTTTACTTTTTTGGTGAGGACGGTGGGCAGGCGTTTGTGACCTTTTGCCCGTAAATATGCACCGATATTTTCCAGTTCAATTTTAAGAACTTCTCGATAAAGAAAGAGGATGGCGTTGAGGGCTTGGTTTTGGGTAGCGACGGCAACGTTTTTATCAACGGCAAGATGGCTCAAAAAGGACTTGATCTCTTCTTTTCCCATCTCACGGGGATGTTTTTCCTGATGGAAGAGCAGATAACGCTTAATCCAGTCCAGATATGTTTGTTCGGTGCGGTAGGAGTAATGCGGTAGGGCGGATCGTCTCTCGCACTACGTCTAGGAGTTTTCGGGGTGGGGGAGGGTTCATAAAAGAGTACGCTAATCGGCATAACACGCTTATCGTAATATTATACGGAAAACTTCTTGCGATCACTCCATTTGAGCGTAATATACGGAAAGATTCTTAAAAAAATGTGTATTTAGCGTGATATACAGAAAATTTCCGCATAATATATAGTTATACGGCAGGACTTGTAAAATTTCCGATGGCTGTAGAAAAGAGATCTGGAGGAGGCACTCACGGAAAAGAATAGCTAAAATGTTGAGCAAAACACCTATTTACGAGAAAACCTAGAATGTGGCAGCCAGATTTAGACTCTCAGCAGAACCTTGCTCAAAAAATTGCAAAGTGGAAAGCTGGGCTGGCAGATCTGGGGCGACGGAATCCTCTCATTAAGTTTCGGCAGGATAGTCCTCGATCGCTAGAAATTCTGACAGAACAGCCAGGAATTCTCTTCAAGCACATAACTGAAGATAGACAGGTGCTGTATTTTCAAGCGGACAGTGACGTTCAAGCGATTGTCCAGCCCAGACAGGCTAGTACAACGGCAGCAAGAAATCCTGTTGGATTGAGAACTCGCCAACAAGGTAATGAGCAATTAAAAAGGCTCAAGAAATTACGCAGTGAAGCGCGACTTTCATTGGAAGAAAAGGGCGTAAATAGTCTATTTTTGGCATTTGGAACACTGACTTGGTATGACAAAGATAAACCAGATGAAGCTTTGACATCTCCGCTTATCCTGGTTCCTATAGAGTTGACTAAAGAGCCAAGACGAGATGTGTATAAGATCTCTATTTTGGAAGAAGATATTGTCCTTAATCCAACTCTGTTACTAAAGTTAAAGCAAACCTTTGGAATTGAGCTTCCAGAAGGAGAAGCGATCCAAGAAATGGCTTACAGTGAATTAATTAGCCAGATTCGTAAGCTCTTGACAGAACAAAAGACCTGGGAAATCAAAGAAAACGTATTTCTATCACTATTTTCTTATGCCAAAGCTGCAATAGTTCGGGACATTATTGAAAATGAAACCCGGATTTTTGCTCATCCAATTTTGCAAGCAATTACTGGCAACCTCAGTGCCTACCAAGCAAATTACAAAGAGCCTCTACCTGCATCAGCTTTAGATTCACAAGTTAAGCCTGAACGAATATTTCAAATTCTTGATGCCGATTCTAGCCAACAAGTCGTAATTGAGGCGGCAAAGGATGGTTCTAGCTTTTTCGTTCAAGGTCCACCAGGAACAGGTAAGAGTCAAACTATCGTCAATATGATCGCTGAACTGATTGGCACTGGAAAATCAGTTTTGTTGGTCGCAGAGAAGGATACTGCACTTCGAGTAGTTTATCAGCGCATGGTTGAGTGTGGTTTAAATCATATGTGCTTGAACCTTCACCATAGTGGCACTACCGATAAGCGGAAACTTGTAGAAGATTTATCAAAAACCATTAAGTATATTGAACATATTGCCCAAAATTCTGACAGGGAACATCATAGTAACTTTTTTGCTCAACTAGTATCGACTCGCCAATCTATTAGCTCATATCTTGCAAGTTTGCACGCTAAGGAAAAGCCTCTGGATAAATCATCCTTTGAGTTATTTAGTGAACTTTTGCGAAAGAAGAGAGAGAGGGTTCCAGATCTTAACGTTATATTTCCTAATTTCAATCAATGGTCTTTTGATCGACTACAGCAAGCAAAGAATTTACTGAATCAGCTAGCTCAGTTTCTACTATTTTTCAATGGAGGGAAGACAACAATTTGGGCAAGAAGCTCTCTTAATTCTTACTCATTTGAGCTTGAATTAGAATTGAGAGAAAAAATCGAAGAGTTTCAGCAAGCAATAGTTTTAAGTAAAAATATTAATCGACAGCTTCAATCAACTTTTCAAGTCGATGCTTTGTCGGATTTAGAGTCTACAGAGACTTGCTATGCTGCCTTGTCTCATGTATTAAAGGCTCCAATAGAGCTACCGGAAAATTGGACTAGAACAGATATTTCAATTGCACAAAACGCTTTTGCCAAATTGAAAGCTGATGTTCAGGTGATTGAAAATTTTGAACCCCACTTAAAACAAAGATACTCTTCTGAGTTATTTTCTCCAGAGCTACCTCGATTGTCTGAAAGATATCAGAAGTATAGTCGCTTTTGGTTTATTCGGATCTTTAATCCTAGCTACTGGCGCGATCGTAGATATCTAAAGAAGTTGCGTATTACCAAGAATTCACTTTCTCACAATGAATTGAAACGTGATTTAGCACAGGCTGTACAGGTTCAATATGTAAGAAATCAATTCGGCCAAAGTAACTATCTTGCTCATCAAGTTTTTGAATCTTTATTTGACCCACAGATCTCTCAACAATCAGAATTACAGACTATCGAACAAGCTTTAAGCTGGCTGATTGGGTTACAGCAATATACTCTTCCTGCTGATTGTGTTCAAAATGTTGTAAGTTCTTCCTCCCGACGGCGTGAACTTGCCCAATTCATTCAGCAACTTGAATCGAACCGCGATCAAATTCGGAAGGGCTTAGATTTTCTACTATCACATTTTGATGAAAATGATGTTGCCGATTGCAACTCATCTTCTCATACAATCCCCTTTGATAACTTGAAAACGTTTTTGGATGTAGCTCAGTCTGAGCTGCCTTACTTCCAAGAATGGTTAACTTACAGAGAAACTTGTGAAAAACTCGAAAATCTGGGCTGTAAGAAGTTTTTAGATGCTTTGCGTAGCAGCAGACTGGACTCTGAGCTTTGGTTCCCAGTTCTAGAAAAGCTGATTTACCAAACTTGTCTTGATTCAATTCTTGCTCGAAAACCTGAGTTGAAGAACTTTAGACTTGAGGTACATGAACGTCAAATCAGGGAGTTTGCTAGACTTGACTACGATCAGTTGGATGTTGCTAGAGAACGCTTGAAACGCCTTCATGCAGAGAACTGGCAGAGCTTTGAGAGAACTTCAATTGCTCAATCTGAGTTGCCGAGGTTGAAAAAAGAAGCAACTAAGAAAAGACAACATTTACCGATCCGCAAACTTCTTAATGATAAACAAAAGGGAATTCAAAATATAGCTAAAACTCTAAAGCCTTGCTGGATGATGAGTCCATTATCGGTTAGTCAATATATTGATCCGAATGTGATTCATTTTGACGTTCTCATTTTTGATGAAGCTTCTCAACTTCGGACTGAAGATGTTGTTTCTTCGATTATCCGATCTGATCAGGTCATTGTGATTGGTGATAGAAAACAACTTCCGCCCACGTCATTTTTCTCAACGGGTGACAATGAGGAAGACATAGATGATGAAAACGATGCGAGCTATGAAAGTATCTTAGATGAATGTTCAAACTTTATGTTTGGGCGTACACTGAAGTGGCACTATCGTAGCCAAGATGAGCGATTAATCGCCTTCTCAAATCTTCATTTTTATGACTCTCAATTAGTTACATTTCCCAATCCTATTCAAAATCCGGATTTGGGAGTGTGGTTTGAGCACGTTCCCGATGGCGTTTACGATCGTGGCGGACGTAGAGATAACCAACGTGAGGCAGCAATCGTTGCTCAGTTAGTGTTAAAGCATGTCCAACAGTCTTCTAATCAGTCTCTTGGAATCATTGCGTTTAGCGAAGCTCAAGCTGATGCTATTCAGGAGCAGATAGAGATTTTGGGAGGAAATTACCCTAACTTGGAAGATTTTTGCCGTGATAACTCGCCTCAATTTTTTCTCAAAGCATTGGAGAATGTGCAGGGTGATGAGCGAGATGTAATTTTACTAAGCGTTGGATATGCCCGTGATCCTCAAGGCAAACTATCTCTGAATTTTGGTCCACTCAATAAGAAAGGTGGAGAACGACGACTGAATGTGGCTGTCACACGAGCCAAGAGCAAAATCACTCTAGTTTCTTCTATACTTGCTGGTGATATTGATATAACACGCACCCAAAGTGAAGGCGTAAGATTGTTACGTGACTATTTAGAATATGCAGCAAGTGGTGGTGAACGCCTACAAGGTAACTCGTACACTGATAGTCTTCACTTTGATTCACCATTTGAAGAAGATGTATATCACACTATAAGACAGCATTCGTTGCTACAAGAATATATAATCCGTACTCAAGTTGGATGTTCAGGATATCGAATTGATTTAGCCATTGCTCATAACAGTCGTCCAGGAGAATTTTTATTGGGGATTGAGTGCGACGGCGCATCATATCATAGTTCGTCTACAGCAAGAGATCGAGATCGTCTAAGACAACAAGTGCTTGAAAGACTAGGTTGGCGTATTCATCGAATTTGGTCAACAGAATGGTTTCGTAATAAACCGGAGCAAATCCGTTTATTGATAGAAAGAATCAATAAACTCCGATAAATTATGTAGTCGATATTGTCGTGTTTAGCTGCGTCAACTATGCCGTATAACAACCCTGTTGGAGCGGACTGAAAAGAGATCTTGGAGGTGATGCAAAAGTTACTGGCAGCCGCTCAACAGGAACGTTATGCTGCAACACTTGACAGGAAAACTAGTCAGCAAGACTCCTTTAAAAAATAGCTTATGTCAAAGACAGACCCAGCCAAAAAATTCATAGAAAAACTTGGACAGCAGAATTCAGATTATACAAGTCCTGAATCAGCACAAAATTTAGCTAATTCTCTTGAGTCTTTATCGACAGATATTTATACTGATAGTCAAAGATTTATTTATGAATTACTTCAGAATGCGGATGATGCAAGTAGTACCTATGGAAGTCTTGAACTAGCTATTAAAATTGTAGATCAATATTTAGTAGTTTCACATAATGGCGAACCCTTTACACAAGTAGATATTGAATCCGTTTGTAGTGTTGGGGATGGGAACAAAAGAGGTGATGCAAATAAAACTGGATTTAAAGGGATTGGATTTAAGTCTGTTTTTTCGCATTCTGATTTAGTAATCATCAATTCTGGAAACTATTGTTTTAAGTTTGACAAAGAACACTGGGGTGGTTACTGGAAGGATAATTGGGGAGTAAAAGAAGATTGGGAAGCTGAAAGAGTAAGGAAACAAAAGCAGAAAAACATTAAAATGCCTTGGCAGATTATTCCAATATGGACTGATTTACCGCAAGAATTAATCACTACAAAAAGTTTCAATGTATCTACAATTATTAGATACCAAGACACCGAAAAACTTCAAAAAGATCTATTTGAATTATTTTCTAATACACAAATATTGCTTTTTCTGAGAAGCAAGCAAATAAAAATCACCATTTCTAAAAACTCATTGACTTTTGCAATAGAGAAAATCACACAGAATGGTGTGGTTATTCTTAAAAAGTGCGATCGCCTCGCCCGTAGTTGGGTTGACGCAAGGAAACCCAACATCAATCAACTCATAACAGTGCGATCGTCGATCTTGTAGGGTGCGTTAATGAAATGTAACGGTGCGATCTACGTCATTCTACTATAGTAAAAGGATTTTATTGCTATGCTAGAGATTAAGTGTCAGCAGTTATCATAGATAGGCGGTTCATATCGTGGACATTGTAATTGAGTCAACGAGCGGATTTGAAAAGGATCTTGACCAACTGGGCAAAGACGACAAAGCTATAACAGTCAAAAAAATCAATGATTGTGCCAGTCTATTCCCAACTCAAAAAAAGCACGTTTATCGTAAGCTTCATCGCTTCCCTCTGTTATCAGGACTAAATGGATATGAATCTTCTCTGTACACGTTGAAGGTTTCGCAAAAGCTAAGGGTGATTTTAGCGATCGACGAAGATCCTATTTTTGGACAAGTTATATTTACCCTTTTTCGAGTAGTGAAGTGTGATGACCTTGCCAAAACATATCAAAGCATTGCAAAGTCTCTGTACCAAGAAATATCCCATCATCATGATCGAGAAATAGCTCAACTCTCATAATTTTTTTATGGTACAAACTCCGCCGATTCAAAAATGAAACGCATCAGGTACAATCAGCTAATACCGCTGCCCCGGACTGGAGCGACTACAATAGAAAAGTAACCCTAGCTTCACGAGTATATGGTTTCATCAAAATTAATCGCGACATTAAGAGAACTGAGCCGCTCAGACAAGTTTTACATTATGCAGTTTCTGATCTCTGAGCTAGCCCAGCAGGAAACCGAGCTAATTAAGCCTGAACAAGCTTATCCAGTATGGTCTCCCTATGGCGCGGATGAGGCTGCGGATACAATGTTAAAAGCGCTACAGGCTACCAAAGCTCAAAACCATGCCTAACACCGAGCGGTATCCATTTCTTGCTGGCGATGCCACTTTAGGTGAAGCTAGTTTTCGCCCCTACTTGCCATTCACCCTGGTTCATCAACAGGTTTCTATTGCAGCATCCGGACTGCTGGACACTGGTGCAAGTGTTAATGTGCTGCCGTATTCAATAGGGGTCGAGCTTGGGTACAATTGGGAACGACAAACAACAGCACTGAGTTTGACAGGAAATTTGGCTCAGTACGAGGCGCGTGTCGTGCTTGCCCAAGCCGTCGTTGGGCAGTTTGAGCCTATTCAACTGGTTTTTGCTTGGACACAGGCTACAAATGTTCCGCTCATTCTGGGGCAGGTGAATTTTTTTATGGAGTTCGATGTTTGTTTCTACCGTTCACAGCTAGAGTTTGCAGTTAGCCCTAAAGTTAGCCCTAAAGCTCTTTTGGAGTAGGTTGTTGATGTTCTTGCCAGCCACCTAACACTGCGTGGCAGCGGACGAAAGCTGCTGGTGCTGAGTTAGAGGTTATCTGCCGCCGCTGCACTTCACCGTTAGACAGCCGCAAAAACTTATTGAACAGACATAGGAGAGAAACTCATGAGTTCAAGCTGAGCAACAAGAACCACATCATGTCCAGCATCAATTAGAAATCTCGCAGTGATTGCGTAAACGTCTTGATCGAGAAGAAATTTGGCTCTTCGTTACTTGGTATGGTTCGATAGGGGGGCATAAATCGAGTAAATCCTTATCTGGCAAGAGACTTAATTGATTAGTTCGCTCTAGAGCAAAAACAATTGACAAAAATCGCTAAATGCCTTTCTATATAAGGGTTCCATCCCTTATAACCCCCGTCCATTGCATAACACAAACCGAAGAGCCAGAAATTTCATTATTAAGCCGACACGAGTTTAATGTCTTCAGCCGCTACTAAAGCGATAGCATATTGCAGACAAGCACGAATGTCTTCAATTTGTAAATCAGGGTAATAATCCTGAATAATTATACTGAAAGAGAGTCCCTCATTTAGCAACTCAAGAACACTCTGCACAGTGATGCGCGTCCCTTCTATGCAGGGCTTCCCAAAATGAATTTGAGGGTTAACAGAAATTTTATACATTGTTGTCACCTAGTCGTAAGATGCCCTTATTTTAGATCACATTGCACAAAAAAAGCCGTATAACAAGTCGCTGCACCGGAACGCCGTCATTTGGTTGGTTAAGTGTGATGCCGAAGGCACTGCGTAGCAGCACGCCGATCTTGTAGGGTGGGTTAATGAAATGTAACGGTGCGATTCGTTTCTAGGGGAATAAATAGTCTAGAGTAGCCTGTAGGTTGAACTTCGGCCGTGAGCTTTTGCCGAACGGTTGACGCAAGGAAACCCAACCATATCAAGTTTGCTGTGAGGTTCCGCTGTTGCTACAATTTGATCCCACATCCATAATTCTATCAAGCTAAAATGGAGTGCTATCTAGAAGGAACTTATGATGAAATACAAAATTGTCCTTTATCGTTCTGAAGAAGGAATTACTGTTGGCGTTCCTGCGCTCCCCGGTTGTTGGTCCGAGGGAGATACTGAGGAAGAGGCATTAACCAATATCCAAGATGCAATTCGTGAGTATCTTGCAGCCTTAGAAGAACGCTTGCAAGATGGGGAAATTCGTGAAATTGAAATGCAGGTGTAACTATGCCTAGAATTCCTGGCGTAAATCACCTAGATGCAGTACGAGCCTTGGAGAAGGTAGGCTTTCGGATCATTCGCCAAGGCAAACATATCATCATGAGTGATGGGGTGCGTCAAGTTGCTCTTCCAAGGCACAATCCAATTAAGGCATTTACAATGGGTGGAATTGTTCAAGATGCTGGTTTGACAGTCGCAGAATTTCGTCAACTATTATGAGTGCGATGCCAAAGGCACTGCGTAGCAGATCGCCTCGCCCGTAGGTTGGGTTGACGCAAGGAAACCCAACATCAATCAACTCATAACAGAGTGCGATGCCGAAGGCACTGCGTAGCAGCACGCCGATCTTGTAGGGTGCGTTAACGAAGTGAACGCACCTTATCTAATGTTCAAAATCCGTGGGTTACGCTAACGCTAACACAGGCTACATCATATCGATCGCCAAGATTAAGTGATTGCCAAAGCGATCGGGTATAACACAACGTTGCACCTGACTTAATAAAGCAACGGCTTTCTAAACCTATGACCATCCGGTTCTACGACTATAAATGCTCCTGCTAGTTCCACTTCGGAGTAATTTTTGATGATTCGCGCTAATTCCCCATGAACTGCATTAACTGTCGTGGGTAATACCCGAAGGTAAATAACTCCAGTTCCTAATGCTCTGACAAAAACAAGATTCCCGTAATCCCTATCTCGTGTGACGAGGATACGATTTTCCTGCTGAGATGTCCTAATGGGACTTAAACAAATTTCAAGCCCAAACAAAGCCTAAACTGGCTTTATAAGCGGCAAACACGTCATGATTGTCGAGCAGCCACTTAAAGAAACGGAAAGACATCGCTACGCGAAAAGCTGCCAAGGCCTCAACAAAAGTGTTTAAAGGTCGATTTGCCCACCGCCTTTGTAGTCCCCCAGTCAACTTATGCCACAGGATAAATGTATAGGCACAAAACACCAAGATAAAATGACGAAGTAAGCTTCGTTTATCCCTGACTTGGTATTCCCTTAACCCTAACCATCCTTTGGCTTCTCTGTAGAATACTTCGACCCAATTTCTTTCGGTGTAAGTCCTCACTATCCACGACGCTGTTACTGTATCTGTCTCGACTACATTGGTGATAAAATAGTCAACTTCTGTCGCTTTTTCCCCTGAACTTGC
>NZ_JACJQV010000093.1 GCF_014696875.1 Microcystis wesenbergii FACHB-1317
CGAATCACCGCCGTATTTGTCTCGATTCCTGTGGCTAAAAGGGAAGGATCGGTTAAATTGGTCTCTGATCGGGGTAAAATGACTGATTGACGCAGTGCGCCCAGCATTTCGGCGGTAAATTTGCTTAATTTCTCCTTTTCCTCTTCATAATAACGACGTACCGATTGCAACACTTGCAGAAAACCGGGACGATCAAAGCGCGGTTGCACGGGAAAATAGGTGCCACCATAGAAGGGAATTAAACTATCGGGTGTTAGGAAGACATTCAGAGGCCAACCCCCTTGACCGACCATCATCTGCAATGCTTGCATATAGATACTATCGATGTCCGGTCTTTCCTCGCGATCAACTTTGATCGGCAAAAAATACTGATTGAGATAATCGGCAATGGCTCGATCGGAAAAAGCCTCTCCTTCCATAACCGTACACCAATGACAGCTAGAATAACCGATCGAGAGAAAGATCGGTTTATCTTCTCTCCTGGCAATTTCTAGGGCGCTGTCACACCAATACCACCAATCGATCGGGTTTTCGGCGTGTTTTCGCAGGTAAAGACTTTCAGATTCAGCCAGATGATTAGCCATGGGAAAAGGGGTATTTTTGCTCTTGCTGCTTATTAGTTTAAGCTAATTAGAGACTAACCTAGAATCAAGCTTCCCCTCATGCTGAAAACTTCGATCGCTCTGGTGTTTTTTCTCACTCAATCTTTGCCCCTTAACCTGCAAGTGCAGGGAGTGGCTAATCATTTAATTGGGGTCATGGATACGACGCAACAAGCGCAGACTAACCCCCGCATTGCTAAGGTGCAAATGACCACCTGTGCCGTGGATTTTTCCCCCAAACAGGATAATATTTATCTTTATCAAGAACAGGCAATTATCGATCGCTTAAATCAACCCTATCGTCAAAGAATTTTAGTCATTCAACCTAGCGCTGATAATTCCACTGTGGAATCAAAAGCTTATAAGTTAAATAATGCCGCTAACTTTATTAATTTTTGTAACAAAGACTTGACAGAAAGAAAATTAAATGTATCAGATTTGGCCGGGTCGGTGTGTACTGTGTTTTTAAAACCGATAGCGGGGGGTTATCGGGGAGAAACTCCCCCCCAAGGCTGTCCCACTAATGCCAGAGGTGCGGTGAAAATAACTAATACAATTATTCTACATTCCCAGGGCATGGATACCAGCGATCGAGGTTATGATAGCCTTGGGCGGCAGGTATGGGGAGCGCAGGATAATTTCTATCAATTTCGCTGGCAAAAACCAGAAAATTAGCCGCTAATAGGGATTATAACTCGATGAGATCGGTCTTAAGTCCCAAAATTAAAATTTTGACTAATTTTTTGGTATTCTTCCTCCGAGTATAAATCCGCCGGAGAAGCCAGGCGATCGAGAAAGAGGATTCCTTCCAGATGATCGTATTCGTGTTGAAAGATACCCCCGACCCTAATAATTCCATCTTGGTCCTTTTTCGCCACCGCTTCGCCATCCCTTCCCGTTCCTCATATCAACATGGACAAACCCGCGCCGCGCTCCATATCCTAATAAGTACCTAAGCAAAATTAATTACACATATCTAACCCCGCTCTTGCCTCTTGCCTCTTGCCTATCTTCACTAGGAAATTAATTTTGCACGACTACTTACCAAATTTCTAAATTCCTGACAGACATAGAGCTTCTAAAATCCAAGACCAACCCGTTAAATATCCGATAGTGTCATTGGATAAACGATTTAAAAGAGCATCGAGTTTATCTCTTAAAGCATCAAGAGATTCAAAAGTTTCCCATGCCAGAAAATTTTTCAGGTACAGCCAAACTCT
>NZ_JACJQV010000094.1 GCF_014696875.1 Microcystis wesenbergii FACHB-1317
ACATGAGCGGGTGTTGGGTTTCATGCTTCAACCCAACCTACGTTCTATGTTAGCAATCAGCTTTTTAGTCAGCTGTACCGATAACTGATAACTGATAACTGATAACTGATAACCTCATTGGTTAAGCTAAGTAGGGAGGCACAATTATTTGTAGGATGGGTTAGTGGTAGCGTAACATGATCGGGTGTTGGGTTTCATGCTTCAACCCAACCTACGTTCTATGTTAGCAATCAGCTTTTTAGTCAGCTGTACCGATAACTGATAACTGATAACTGATAACTGATAACTGATAACTGATAACTGATATGACCTTTACTATCACTCAAAACCAAAATCAATATCTTACCTATTGTCTCAAGGATGAAGAAGCTGACGCTTATCTGGAAGTGGTTCCCGCTAGGGGAGGAATCATCACCCGTTGGCAAATTTGCGGAGAAGATATTTTATATCTGGACAGAGAAAGATTCAAAGATCCTAACCTCAGTGTGCGAGGAGGAGTCCCGATTTTATTCCCTATCTGTGGCAACTTACCCGATAATACCTATCAACACCAAGGCCGAAACTATACCCTGAAACAACACGGATTTGCTCGTGATTTACCCTGGCAAGTGAGCAAACAAAGCAGCGAAACCGCCGCTAGTTTAACCCTAGAATTAAACAGTAATCCGGCCACTCGTCAAGTCTATCCCTTTGATTTTCAATTAATCTTTACCTATCAACTGCAAGGAAACAGCCTCAAAATTAACCAAAAAGTTATTAATCTTTCCCCCGAAATAATGCCCTTTTCTATCGGCTTCCATCCCTATTTTCAAGTCACCGATAAAACCAGATTATCCTTTGATATTCCCTCCTCCCAATACCTCGACCAACGCACGAAAACCTTCCATTCCTACTCTGGCAACTTTGACTTTAATCTCGAAGAAATTGATGCCGCTTTTCTGCAAATTACGCGCCATCAAAGTAGTTTTAGTGATTCCTATCATCAGCGTCAAATTGTCCTCGGTTACGACGATCTTTATACAACTCTAGTTTTTTGGACCCTGAAAGATAAAAATTATATTTGTCTCGAACCCTGGAGCGCTCCCCGCAACGCCCTTAACACAGGCGAACATTTGACCTACTTAGAACCCCAGAGCAGCCGCGAGGCGATCATGGAAATGCGAGTCAATCAAATTTAAATTACCCCTTGACTTAGCCCAAATAAGATGTTATATTGATAAATCGTGTGCAGAACACGAAACGGGTCGCTAGCTCAGCGGTAGAGCACTCGGCTTTTAACCGATTGGTCTTGGGTTCGAATCCCAGGCGACCCATAAAAACTTACTAATACAGAAAGATTGACTTGTCTTCCCCTGTCTATGGATTAGCCTTGCATACCAGCAGTCCCCAACTAGGACTGGCCCTCTCTAATTTCAGCGATGATAGTCGTCAACAAACTTGGGACTTAGACAGGGACTTATCAAACCTATTCCACCCCTATCTAAAACGGTTCCTAGCCCCGCAAAAATGGGCTGATTTAGCCTTTCTAGCCACCGCTAAGGGGCCGGGTAGCTTTACCAGTACCCGCATCGGTATAGTCACCGCTAGAACCCTAGCACAACAATTACAGCTACCGATTTTTACCGTCTCCAGTTTAGCGGCCTTTGCTTGGTCACAACGGGATTTTTACCCCCTCGATACCCATCTGGCCCTAGAAATGCCTGCCACCAGGGGACAATTGTATGTGGGCATCTATCGGGGTAATCGGGTTTATTTAGCTGATAGCCTGATGACTCCGGAACAATGGCAGCAGACTTTAGAAAACTTAACTATTCCCTATCAAAGATTAGCCACACCCAGTTATTTAGGCATAAATGCCCCCGCTATCCTCGATTTAGCCCATTTGGACTGGCAAACAGGAAAACGCCCCCATTGGTCGGAGGCGCTACCATTTTACGGGATGTGATTAATGGATTTCTTGCAAAAATCAAAAATCTGACCTTAGGTGAGGAGTAAGGAGCCAGTAGTCAGGATTCAGGAGAATTAAGAATGAGCATTAATCAATTAAAGGCTCTAATTAGGGTTTGCTGAATAAATCTAAAAACCTTGTTGGGTAAAACTTTTAGACTTTTTGGCAATCAAAAAGTACCAGATATGGGAGTGATCGGGGGAAAAATCCCTGGACTTTTTCCCTGAAAATTAGGTAATTGACCCCCTCAAAATCGGTAAAACCCTACACCCCACACCCTACACCCTACACCCTGCCACCACCGAAAAACTTTTTCAGCAGACCCTAATTAGGAATTCCCTCTTTTTTTCAAACTACAACCAGCTAATCCGAGGGTTAGCAATCCTAAAACTGCGCTAGGTTCTGGGACAGGTTTGACGGAATAAATCGCCACATTACGACTCACTTCATTGGCAACAATTAACAGGGGAGTACCATTAGGACTATCGGCAGCGGAAATAAATAATAATCCTTCGGGAGATATATCGCCTAATTGCCAATCGTTGATATAATTGGTGAACAAAGGATGACTAGGGTTGGTGATATCATAAACCATGAAACCGCCAGCCCTTTCTATTCCCACAAAAGTATAGAGACGATTGCCTACGCTTCCCACGGCTAAACCTTCCGGTTCTGGGCCGCGGTTATCGCTACGACTATCGAAGCTGCTAGGATTACCATCGGAATTAAAAATACTAGGAGTTAGGGGAGTTGCCGAAAAAGCCGCTAAAATTTGTTCAAAATCATCGCCACTATCGAAGACTTGGGACAGTCCATTAGTGACATTCCAAATCGAAAAAGAACGACCACCATAGGCAAAAAGTTGGCTATATTGACCTTGGGCGTTAAGTCCGTCAATGCTAGAAACATCTAAACGTCCGAGATTTTGGGCTAATTGCAATTAGGCTGCATTAGGGAAAACATTGGGGTCTAAAGTTAGAGTAGAAACTCGTCGAGCCTCATCTCTAGTATCCCCTTCATTGGCAGTAATTAAATAGGTTTGTCCGGCGATGGTAACGGTGGCAATCGTATCCGGTTGATATAAGCCAAAAACCGGCCAATTATTAATATTTACCCCTCCATCTCGATCGCTAGGGTCCAAACCATTACCTGGTGCGTTAAAATTTTTGGCTCCTAGGGGTACAATACTGGTGACTTGAGCGTTAGCAACATCGACTACGGCAACAGCATTATTTTCCTGTAGAGACACCCATGCAGTGGTTCCATCGTCGGAAACGGTGATGTATTCTGGTTCCACATCTTGGGAAACCGTTTGACCGGGAAAAATACGGACTCCCTGATTTCTTAAAGTGTTCTCTTGACCATTAAAACGGGTAAAGTTAGCAGTGTTCACCGTGGCATTGAGAACACCAGCGCTAAGGTCAATAATACTAATAGAACCATCGGGATCGATCGCCCCTCTCGCTTCCCCTTCATTAGCGACCAAAACCCGATTACCGTCAGGAGTAAAGGTTAACATATCTGGTAAAGCGCCCACAGTCACCTGATTCTGAAAGACACCATTAGTATTGAAAAATACCACACTGCCGTTACTGGTAATGGGATTAGCTTCCATGGCCAGGGCCACGATACCATTTTTAATGGCAACGCTGTTAACCCCTGCACCGTAGGGACTAAGATCGATCGAGGGTAAGGGAATTGGACTAGCGGGATTGCTGATATCGGCAATATCTAGACGATTATTGGGACCGGTCAGGAATAATCTGCGACTAGCGGGGTCATAAGCGGGGATTTCTGCCCCAAAATTATTTGTATTATTGCCAAGACTGCTCAATCGGGTGATATTTAAAGCTGAGGCCGATTCGGTAACAATATTGATACTGCCAGCAATTGACAGCAAGGTTAATAAAAATTGCCAATGGTGACGATCGATAGCCTTAATCATATTTTTAGCTGAAACCCTGCAAAAAAACACCAGACAATCGCATTTTTTCAGCCCCAAGTTAAAGGAAGATTAAACAAGAGGGAAATTAAGGATATCTTCAAAATTTGGCCGAGAACAGTAAAAGCGAACTAGGAAAACGGGTTACTCGATCGCCTTTTAGTTGAACGGCTCATTTACCGGAGTGATAACATGGTTTAGTATAAGCTCGATCAATATGGAATCAAGACTCGTGTTATCTATTCTCCTAGCCGATTTCAAGATCATTTTTGAACGTGACCCCGCTGCCCGCAACTGGTTAGAGGTACTATTTTGTTATCCTGGATTACAGGCTTTACTGTGCCATCGCTTCGCCCATTGGCTATATCAGATCGGGATTCCCTTTATTCCCCGTTTAATTTCCCATCTTGCCCGTTTTCTGACTGGTATTGAAATTCACCCCGGCGCCCAAATTGGTCAGGGTGTTTTTATCGACCATGGCATGGGAGTGGTCATCGGAGAAACCGCCATTGTCGGTGATTATGCCCTCATCTATCAAGGAGTTACTTTAGGAGGGACGGGGAAAGAAAGCGGGAAACGTCACCCGACTCTAGGGGAAAATGTGGTCGTCGGCGCTGGGGCTAAGGTTTTAGGTAATATTTATCTGGGTAATAACGTTCGCGTCGGCGCTGGTTCTGTGGTTCTGCGCGATATTCCCGCCGATTGTACCGTCGTTGGTGTACCCGGTCGTTTAATCTATCGGGCCGGGACGCGGGTGCAACCCCTCGAACACGGTGATTTACCCGACTCGGAAGCGGTGGCTATTCGCGCTTTGGTGGACCGCATCGAACAACTGGAAAAACAAGTGTACGAATTGCGCCTAGAACGGTCAAAAGAACCAGATTATCGGATTAATTGCCCAGTTTTAGCCCATTTAGAAGAAGAAGCGAGTCATAGCTGTGGTCCTGGTGCCGATCGAGATCTGCGCGAGTTTCTCGAACGGGCGGTTTAACCCCGATAATCTTCTGATATGATAGAAGACTGGTTTTTTAGTAGCTGAAACCCATTCGTCAAAGCTATTATTGTTAAGGACTACTTAGCACCGTCCGATGGCTCAAACTGACTCAATCCGTATCCGTGGCGCCCGACAACACAATCTCAAAAATGTTGATCTCGAATTACCCCGCAATCAGTTGATTGTTTTTACGGGAGTTTCGGGATCGGGCAAATCTTCCCTCGCTTTCGACACTATTTTTGCCGAGGGACAGCGCCGCTATGTGGAGTCCCTCAGCGCCTATGCGCGCCAATTTTTAGGACAATTAGATAAACCCGATGTGGACGCGATCGAGGGTTTAAGTCCGGCTATTTCCATTGACCAAAAATCCACTTCCCACAATCCCCGTTCTAGTGTGGGAACTGTAACGGAAATTTACGATTACTTGCGTTTATTGTTCGGTCGTGCCGGTGAACCCCATTGTCCCCATTGCGATCGCAATATTGCCCCCCAAACCATCGATCAAATGTGCGATCGAGTGATGGAATTAGCCGATAAAACCCGATTTCAAATCTTAGCCCCAGTAATTCGCGGCAAAAAAGGCACTCATAAGCAATTAATCTCTGGTTTGGCCTCCCAAGGCTTTGCCCGGGTGCGGATTGACGGCAAGGTAGTAGAATTATCCGAGGGCATCGAGTTAGATAAAAAACATCTTCATGATCTTGAAATTGTTATCGATCGCCTGATCAAAAAAGAGGGTTTACAGGAAAGATTAGTGGATTCTTTAACCACTTGTTTAAAGCATTCCGATGGTGTAGCGATTGTGGAAATTCTCGATGAGAATAACGAAGATAATCCCGAAGTTACCAAAGAAATTGTCTTTTCCGAAAAATTTGCCTGTCCCGAACACGGGGCAGTTATGGAGGAATTATCCCCCCGTTTATTCTCTTTTAATTCTCCCTACGGTGCTTGTCCCAACTGTCACGGATTGGGCAGTTTACGGAAATTTTCGGCAGATTTAGTCATTCCCGACCCGAAACAACCGGTTTATTCTGCTATTGCCCCCTGGTCAGATAAGGATAATTCCTACTATCTTTCTCTCCTCTACGGTTTAGGACAAGCTTTAGGTTTTGAAATTCAAACTCCTTGGCAGAAACTAACAAAAACCCAGCAAGATATAATTCTCTATGGCAGTAAAGAACCGATCTATTTTGAAGATGATTACCGTTACGATACTGGTCGCGGTTACTATCGAGAATTTGCGGGAGTTATCAATATCTTAGATAGGAATTATCAAGAAACCACCTCGGAAGTTATTAAACAAAGACTAGAGAAATATATTGTTAACCAAACCTGTGAAGTTTGTCACGGAAAAAGATTAAAACCAGAAGCTTTATCGGTACGTTTAGGAGAATATACGGTCACGGATTTTACCGGAGTTCCGATTCGGGATTGTTTGCAGAGAATTAATGATTGTCATTTAACCCCAAGACAAGCATTAATTGGGGAATTAGCCCTGAAAGAAATCAAAGCGAGACTACAATTTTTAATCGATGTGGGATTAGATTATCTTACCCTCGATCGACCGGCGATGACTTTATCCGGGGGAGAATCCCAACGAATTAGATTAGCTACTCAAATTGGTTCGGGATTAACAGGAGTATTATACGTCCTCGATGAACCTAGCATCGGATTACACCAAAGAGATAATAGTAAACTGTTAGAAACCCTGCAAAGATTGCGAGATTTAGGTAATACTTTAATCGTCGTCGAACACGATGAAGAAACAATTCGGGCAGCCGATTATGTGGTCGATATTGGTCCAAAAGCGGGGATTCATGGCGGAGAAATCATCTGTCAAGGTAGTTTTAAAACCCTTTTAAAGTCGAAAAAATCGATAACAGGGGCATACTTATCGGGACGCAAAGTTATTGAAACTCCCCCCCAAAGAAGGTATGGAAATGGTAATGCTTTAGTCTTAAAAAATTGCCATCAAAATAACCTAAGAAATATTGATGTAACGATTCCTTTAGGAAAATTAGTCTCGATTACTGGGGTATCTGGTTCAGGCAAATCTACCCTAATTAATGAGTTATTATATCCAGCTTTACAACATCATTTAACCCGTTTAACTCCCTTCCCCAAAGAATTAGAGAAAGTGGAAGGATTGGACGCGGTTGATAAAGTAATTGTCATCGACCAATCACCGATAGGACGCACTCCTCGGTCAAATCCTGCCACCTATACGGGGGTTTTTGACATTATTCGCGAGATTTTCACCGAAACCATCGAAGCAAAAGCTAGGGGTTACAAAGCGGGGCAGTTTTCTTTTAATGTTAAGGGAGGACGCTGTGAAGCTTGTTTAGGCCAAGGGGTAAACGTGATCGAGATGAATTTTCTCCCCGATGTCTATGTGCAGTGTGATGTGTGTAAAGGGGCGCGTTATAATCGAGAAACCCTACAGGTTAAGTATAAAGGTTATTCGATCGCCGATGTCTTAGATATGACGATTGAGGAAGCATTAAAAGTCTTTGAAAATGTCCCTCGGGCCACCACCAGATTACAAACTCTCGTGGATGTGGGTTTAGGATACTGTAAACTCGGTCAAAGCGCCCCCACTTTATCCGGTGGGGAAGCGCAAAGGGTGAAATTAGCGGCCGAATTATCCCGACGGGCCACGGGAAAAACCCTATATTTAATCGATGAACCGACTACGGGGTTATCTTTTTATGATGTGCATCATCTCTTAGATGTGTTACAAAGATTGGTCGATAAAGGTAATTCGATTATCGTCATCGAACACAATCTCGACGTGATTCGCTGTAGCGATTGGATTATTGATTTGGGACCGGAAGGAGGGGACAAGGGAGGAGAATTAATCGCGGTGGGAACACCGGAAACCGTGGCTAAATGTGAAAGATCCTACACTGGTCATTATCTTGCCCAAGCATTACTTCAATATCCGCCAAAAAAGCGGGATAATGTTAGGGAAGAACACAGAGATAATAAAGCCAATGATCAAGATTAGTATTTAACTCTTGTTCACTCTTAATTTCCTGACCGGTTTTCCAAGAATAAATTTTAATCTCTTGAAAGTAAGACCTTAACTGTCTTAATTGTTCTTTGGGGGTGGCGTAATAATTTTGCAGACGAAAATTATGGGGTTCATCCCGAATAATTGCATATTCAGCAGTCAATAACTGTTGGTAGCTAAGAGAGGGATTACAGACCCGCAAAATCACCCAGATGACTAAATTGACATAGCTACTAAAAGGATTGAAACTAATCTTTTTTTTCCAATCGAATTCTGGGATAATTCCCTGAAGATTATGACTAGAAAAACAAAAATAACCGCCCGCTTTACCGATGCGGCTAATTTCCTCTAAAACTAGAAAACGGTCAGCAGGGGAAATATAATCAATGCCATTAAAACTAAAGAGAATAAAATCAAAATAATTATCGGCAAATTGTTCTAGATTTCTAGCATCGGCCACTTGCCAGACTAAATGGGGGAATTTTTGACGACAAGCGGCGATCATTTCCGTAGAATAATCAACACCGATATATTCTCCCACAAGAGGGGCAAAATACTTCGTAGTCCGTCCCGCACCTACCCCTAAATCAAGCATTTTCATCGTCGATAAACGCTCTTGCAGCAGAGTTAAAATTGTCTTTTCTGCTGGCTGTAGCGCGGTTAATTGGGCATAATAACCGACAATACTAGGGTCTCTATAGGTTTGCTGATTTTTGTCCTTAATCATTCTTGAGCGCTCTTTCCTCATAATCTGGCTGTTTTTCTCTTACTAATAATTCACCTTCCCAACCGCCAATTACTTCTTCAAAAAAGCCTTCTTGCCATTGGCTAAATGTAGTTTTTTCTTCTTGTTCTTTTAGAGATATTGGCTGATAAACTAAGGTAACTTCTAAATCTGTGTTTTTAAGTTCAGGCGGTAAAGATATTTGTAATGTTCCATCTTCTCCTACATGGGTTTTAAAACTAATTGTTTTCATGGTTTCGGCTAAGGTTACTACTATCATAAGGATAGTGTAATATGTCCTCGTCTGACAAGGTGCGTCCCCTGGGGTCTTTTAACCATAAAGACATCTTCACCCCAAACAGTTTCGACATCGCAGAAATCACCATCGGATGAGAATGGTGATACATCCCACTCAAGACACCGTTACCCGCATCTATTCGAGATCGAACTCACGATGTTGCATAACCACGAGAAACTTGATATATTGGCAGTTGATAAATATTATGGAAAATTTACTGGAGGCATAAATATGTTATCAACTGATGTCAGACAAAAATCGATGATTAAGAGAATTGATCAAGTTGTTTCTATTTTAATGGAAGATCGTCCTTTCTTTAAAGAGGAGCTTAATTATTCAGAAATAGTGAAACATTTGGTTGAATTATTTGAAAAAAATTTACCTTTTGAAGAATTTAACACTATGTCAGAGGCAGAATTGAAAGAGCATTGTAGCTTTATTATGTCCACAGAAATCCTGTCAAAAATTGGCGGCGATTTTACTCCTGAACAAATGGCTATTTTCGATGAAGCAATTAAGCGTAAATAGGTAATTATGAGTTATTTGTTAGATACTAATATCGTTTCTTTGATTATTAAGCGTGATCTTAAAGTTTATCAAAAAATTGAAGATGTCAAAGCTCAAAGAAAAAGTATCTTTATCAGTTGCATTACTTATTTTGAAATTAAGAGGGGATTGTTGGCAGTTGCTGCACCTAAACAAAGAGAAAGATTTAACAAACTTTCTCAGGATTATCAAATTATTTTATTAGATGATTTAGCTATTTTAGAAAAAGCATCCGAAATTCATGCTCATCTTAGATTAAGAGGATTACCCATACAAACAGAAGATATTTTAATTGCTGCTACTGCTATAGTTAAAAGTTTAATTGTTGTTTATAATAACAGTGATTTATTGAGGGTTTAAGGATTAAGTTTAGAGAATTGGGTAGAGTTATAAATTAAACCCAATCTTTAATTCATCCGCCATATTTTAATAGCTTGAGTCAGTAAAGACGTGCGTTACACTACGTTAACGCACCCTACAAAATTGGCTTGAGTCAGTAAAGACGTGCGTTACACTACGTTAACGCACCCTACAAAATTGGCTATGCACCAATGATCCTATAAACGAGAATTAGCGGGGCGGTGATTTTTCCCGTGTCAATATCAAAATTAGGAGAAAGTGGCCTAATATATATGAGGGTACTTATCTCCTATTAAAAACCGTAAACAATGCAATGAAAACTTTAAATCAGAACCCCTGGCAAGTAGAGGGAGGAGAAACCCTACCCCTACTTTACGAAATTGATCAACATCTTTGGTTAGAGGAAACAATAAAACTCCTCAAGGAAAATCGCTTAGATGAATTAGATGTAATCCATTTAATTGAGGAATTAGAAAGCTTGAGTAAAAGAGATAAAAACCGAGTCAGTAGCTTACTTGAACAAGTAATCAGGCATTTATTACTTTTACACTATTGGACAACAGAAGCCGAAATAAATGGGAATCATTGGCGAGCGGAAATTATTAGTTTTCGCACGCAATTAAGAAAATATTTAACGACGAATTTACAGAATTATTTAGCTGAGGAATTACCGATAATCTATCAGGATGCTTTCGATTATGTTCGACAAAAAACTGGCTTTTCTGGCGATTTTCCCTCAGAATGCCCTTACAGTTTAGAGCAACTATTAGATAAAAATTGGTTCAACTGTGAAGATTAGACATTAAAAATGATAAAATTATTGAAAAGCTCAACGTCAATAAATGATCGTTAGTGATCCTCTGGTATGTTGCGGTAAAGTCTATATTAAGGGAACTCCCATTATTCTCTCTACTCGCGCTTAGAAATTAATTGAATGGAGACGATTAGGTTGGGAGAATCTAGCAGTCTCTCAATCTTTCTCTACTCGCGCTTAGAAACTAATTGAATGGAAACACGCCCATAATTAAACCTCAAAAATTTTTTTATCGCTCTCTCTACCTACTAGAGAAATTCATTGAATGGAAACAATTTTAGCAGATTTTGTTTAGAATTTTCTACCCTTGTGGCTAAGTACAAAACAATCACTTGTAGCACTTTTTATAAACCGATCTTTCAGAATCTATTTTGTCCAGCATTTCTGGGCTATTAGTTATATCAACCAAATCAGAGATCCTTTCACTTTCTTTAAAACGTTGACTTAATTTACTCTCTGCTTCTGCTAATTGTTGCTTTGCTTGTTCACAGGTATAAGGATAGCCTAGTCTGTAAACACAACTAGAAAATACAAAAAGTAAAAATATAATACCTAAAACGGATTCAAATACTGTCTGGATAGAACTTTGTTTATTAGCTTTTTCTGCTTTTTCCTCAATTTTCTTTCGAGCTACATTAAGAACAGATGAAATAAATTTATTTCCTTGAGTAACTGGACAACCACAATGAGGACATTGCTTCGCTTTGTCAGAAATAGGATTTTTACAGTCTTCACAAAAAATAATTGTCATGATGATTCGATTGATAAAATTTAAACAATAATAATTTGATAATCAAGCAAAATTAGAGATGATTGAAGTAGATTCAACAATTTTTACATTTTACATCCTCTCCTCTATTAATATTTGATCAATATGTAAAAATTAGTATAGTTTGGATATTAGCCTCTTCAGGGCTATTGATGATCTCTTGGAATCAGATGATAAAAAATAATCATTTTTAACTCCATAACCAGTGTTAAGATAAGCCCAACCAATAATCGTAATAACTTTTTTGGGAAACTCTAAAAGTAAATGACAATCTTTTAAAGTAAGACTGCTGACTTCTTTTACAATAAACTTATCATTGTGAGCTATCTTTTTGTCTCTCCAACTTTTTAAGCTACAAATGATCTTTTGATTGTTATTATGATTTGCCCTTATATAGTTAAATAAATCAGCTATAAAATCTTTATCGTTATCTATACACATTAGCAAATCATATATTTTATTGCTTTCTAAATATTCATAAAGTTGGTTATATTGCTGAATTTTAGGAGGATTTTCTTTGATCATATCAAGTTTTTGAAGCAAAGCATCTAAACAGCGAGTCTCAAAAGATTTTTTGCGTTGGTCATATATTCTAGAAATTGATAAAATAAGTTCATTAATTGTGTAGCTTTGGATTGTTCCAAAGAATATACCAAAGTTCCCCCGAGAGGTATCATTAACATCTTGGACTCTCTCGTTAATAGCTTGAATTAGATAATTAGCCCTTTCTGCTTGGAATAAGTCTTTGACTAATCCATTCTCAATAATATCTTTAATGTCATTTAATGGCTCTTCGTTACTTGTTATGGTTCGATAGGGGGGCATAAATTGACTAAATCCTTCTCTGGCAAGAGACTTAATTGATGAGTTCGCTCTAGATCAAAAACAATTGACAAAAATCGCCAAATGCCTTTCTAAATAAGGGTTACATCTCTTATAACCCCAGTCCATTGCATAACACAAACCGAAGAACCCATTTAATAATACTAAATTCATAGAGCTTTATACACTTTATTTTTTAAAAAGTGGTTAAGTGCGAATATTAGGGATTAGAAGACACTTCTCTCTGTAGTTATGGTTCTTAGACTCTTCCCCCGTTTATTAATTTTTGGATATCTTTGCCATAGAGCAAACCTGATTAGCAGTTAAAACCATCTTAATACTAAAAACAATCCTACTAGGATGGACACCTATTGTTACAAAACTTTACGAAATTATCCCCTAGCGACGATGAGAGATTGCAACAGGGTGATCGCCACTCACACCATCCCCTGTTCAATAATCTAGTTAACGCAACTCACAATCACATCCCCATAACAAGGTTTCGGATTACACCAGCAGGTCAAGACCACCAGTTTCCCCTCGTCCACATCAATCGCGATCGACTTCAACGCTCTCTCTACCTGCGCTTAGAAATTAATTGAATGGAAACTAGGCAAACTGTCTCTTTAGTGATTAATTCAATTTTCTCTCTACTCGCGCTTATAAATTAATTGAATGGGAACATCCTTTCCCTAGCTGAGAGACTATCGGTCTTAGAGTCGTTTCTAGTCGCAGATATGGACAAGCTGGTGATCCTAAATCAGATGGGAAAGATGCTCTTTAATCCCCCTAGTTATTTTATTTCTTCTGTGGGAGGTGCGCCCTTGCAAGTTCTTAAGTGCTGTATTATTGATCGAGGAAAGCCGTTCTAAAACGATGGGTTTTTTAAGCGAAATTTGCGATAATAAGATGCGATTAAATTATCCACTGGCCATCAATGCAGATTTTTAGCTCTTTTGTCTCATCCACGGCCACTTTTGCCGAATTATCCCTACAAGCGGCTAAGGCCCCTGTTGATACCCTCACGGGTTGGTCATTAGAGGATCGGGATCCGCAAGTGATCGAAAAATTTGTCCCCCTTCTGGATTGGTTTTATCACCATTATTTTCGCGTCAAAACCGATGGTTGGGAAAATATTCCCCCCTCAGGACAAGTATTATTCATTGGCTCCCATAACGGCGGTTTAGCGGCTCCCGATATGTTTATGATGATGTATGATTGGTTTCAACGCTTTGGCAGCGATCGCTTAGTCTATGGTTTGATGGATTCGCGAGTCTGGCAAGTTTTTCCACCCCAAGCTAGTCTAGCAGCCCAAATGGGGGCCGTTCATGCTCATCCCAAAATGGCGATCGCTGCTTTGGATAGTGGTGCTAGTGTCCTAATTTATCCCGGAGGTGCTACGGATGTTTTCCGTCCCCACAGTTTAAGAAATAAAATTCATTTTGCCGGTAATCAAGCTTTTGTTAAACTAGCTTTACAGTACGAAGTGCCGATTATTCCCGCCATTTCCCACGGCGCTCACTCGACCCTGTTTGTCCTCGAAGATATTTATCCTCAATTAAAAGAATTGCATAAACAGGGTATGCCTTGGCCTTTCGGTATTGACCCTGGAACCTGTCCCATCTATTTCGGTTTACCCTGGGGACTGGCTATCGGTCCCTTGCCGAATATTCCCTTACCCGTACCGATACATACCCGGGTTTGTCCCCCAATTATTTTTGAACGTTACGGCAAAAAAGCGGCCCGGGACCGCCGTTATGTAAGCGAATGTTATGAGAAAGTCTGTTATTTGATGCAGCAACAACTCGATCAATTAGTGGCGGCCAATTCTCCCTGATACTATACAGGAAAGTGGGAACAGAGCGATCGCACTTGAGGATGGCTGCGGTCAGATTAACCCGCTTGTGAGATAATGAAGTGTTTTGAGCAAAGTTATCAGTACAAAGTTTTCTCTTGAGATTTGACGATTATTTGGGGAATGCAGAAAATTATGAAACTATTACCCGCAGAATGCCAGCATTTACAAGACAAAGTAGCCATAGTAACCGGGGCCTCGCGAGGGATCGGAAAAGCGATCGCCTTGGAATTAGCCAGCCAGGGTGCTACTGTAGTGGTGAACTATGCTAAATCTAGCAGTGCTGCCGATGCCGTTGTCGAAGAAATTACCGCGGCCGGGGGAAAGGCAATCGCTCTACAAGCAGATGTGGCTAAAAGCGAAGAAGTGGATAATTTAGTGGACAGTACCAAGGAAAAATTCGGTCATATTGATGTCTTAGTTAATAATGCCGGTATTACCCGGGATACCCTGATGTTAAGAATGAAATTAGAAGACTGGCAAGCGGTCATCGATCTCAATTTAACCGGAGTTTTTCTCTGCACTCGCGCCGTCAGTAAATTGATGTTAAAACAGAAAAGCGGCCGCATAATTAACATCACTTCTGTATCCGGTTTGATGGGTAATCCGGGTCAATCTAATTACAGCGCCGCTAAAGCTGGTGTTATCGGTTTAACGAAAACTTTAGCCAAAGAATTTGCCAGTCGAGGCATCACTGTTAATGCCGTGGCCCCCGGCTTTATTGAAACCGATATGACTCATGACCTCAAAGCAGATGAAATTCTCAAATATATTCCCCTCTCCCGTTATGGAAAACCGGAAGAAGTCGCCGGAATGGTGCGTTTTTTAGCCGCCGATCCCGCCGCTATTTATATCACTGGTCAAGTCTTTAACGTCGATGGTGGTATGGTTATGGCTTAATTCAGTTATCAGTTATCAGTTATCAGTTATCAGTTATCAGTTTTGAGTTTTAAGTTAACAGTTTTAAGCTTTAAGTTATCAGTTTTAATTTTTAAGCTTTAAGCTTTAAGTTTTAAGATTTAAATGATATTATATTATTCACCGATCAATCTTCACTGATTACTGTTCACTGATTACTGTTTACCGATTACTGATTACTGTTCACTGATTACTGTTCACTGATTACTGTTCACTGATAACTGATAACTGATAACTGAAAATGACTTACTGTTTAGGAATTATTAATCGTTTTGGCATTGTTATGGGGGCGGATTCTCGCACGAATGCGGGAGTCGATTATATCTCGGCCTATCGGAAATTATTTGACTTTTCGGTATCGGGAGAAAGAGTAATTATGGTCTGTACATCGGGCAATTTATCGATTAGCCAAGGAGTGATTCACGAACTAAAAAGAGATCTGCACAATCAAGAGGATAAAAATCTCCATTCTCTGACTCATCTCTACGATATCGCCCACTATATCGGTGATAAAAGTCGTCAAGTACAAGCTAGGGAAAGAACTTGGCTAGAACAAGATAATATTGATTTTCAATGTAACTTTATTCTTGGGGGACAAATTAAAGGAGAAGAACCGCAATTATTCCTGATTTATCCCCAAGGAAATCATATTCAAGCCACCAAAGAAACGCCCTTTTTACAGATAGGTGAAACTAAATACGGTAAACCGATTCTTGATCGCACTATTACCTATGATACACCCCTAGAGGAAATGGCTAAATGTGCCTTACTTTCCATCGATTCGACCATGAAATCGAATATTTCTGTCGGACCGCCTATCTATTTGAGTATGTATGAAGCTAATAGCCTAAGCCTACGTCATAAGTTACAATTGCGCCTAGGAGACCCCTACCTAGCCAAAATGCGGAAACTCTGGGAGGATTACGTCCGGCAAGCTTTCGAGGCTATGCCCAATGTGGAATGGCATTATACCGATGAAGATCCCAAAGAAGATATCATAATAGATTAATGGGACTTAGGCATTTTCGGGCAGCAAAAAAGGCTCAAACCATTACGGGACAAAGGGTTAACCTCGATTTATGATTTTCCTTGATCTATCTGGGTTTCAGCGATTTTGGGCTTCTCGAAGTAAATCCCAAGCAGGGATTGGGGTTGAGGCTTTTCTCGATTTGTTTTTTGTCTAAGTCCCATTAAGTAGCTCTTTTTAACTTAACCTTACAACTCGATGATCATTGTTACCTTGATGTTGGCAGGTAGTCTAGCTTGGTTTTTTAGTAGCCTTGCTGGTGGCGGCAGTCCCCTGATTCTACTCCCCGTTTTAGGTTGGTTTCTCGATGCTGCCGTCATTCCTCCGGTTTTGACCACGGGGATGCTACTCGGTAACGTCCAACGCATGGGAATGTATTGGCGGGCCATTGACTGGCCCTCGACGGTGTGGTATTTACCCGGGGCAATTATGGGGTCCACCCTCGGCGCTTTTGTCTTTGCCCATTTACAATTCAAATGGTTGCCGCTAGTTTTGGGAATTTTTCTGGTTTTATCCTCGCTTAAACAATTATTTCCTCAACAAGAAAATCCTTTTTTTGAGATTAAAACTTGGTATTTTATGCCATCGGGATTTATCTACGCTTTCCTGTCAGGATTAGTCGGTAGTACCGGCCCGATGATGAACCTGTTTTATATTAACTATGGGCTAGTTAAAGAACCAATGGTGGCAACGAAATCCGTTCACATGGTCGTAGTTCATGTGGCGAAATTAATCGCCTACGCAGCCTTTGGAGTTTTACATCTGCCTTTTCTCGGTTACGGTTTATTGTTAGGATTAGCGGCCTGGCCGGGCAATTGGTTAGGACAAAAAGTTTTAGAAAAAATGAGTCCCCAGCAATTTAAACAAGCAGTGATGTTATTCGTTTCGATGAGTGGCCTATTGATGATCTGGCGAGAACGCGGCATCGTCTTTTAAAATTTTGCTGACAAGGGGACAAATTTTGCTAGAATACTAGATAAAGGTGAATTGTATTAACCCCGTGTAATACACCGATAACCGTTAAATTTGCTCCTTGATTAACCCCGCAGCTGAAAATGACAGAAACCGCCAATTTTACCCTCGAACAAGGTTTAGAACGCTACCAACAGGGAGAAAGCGCCGCCAGTTTATTGCCGGAATTTAAACAATTAAGCGATCGCAGTCCGAAAAATGCCGCCGTTTGGTCCTGTTTAGCTTGGTTATATATGCTCACCGATAAACCGGAATTAGCCCTAAAAGCCGCCCAAAAAGCCGTTAAACTCGATAAAGTTTCCCCCCAAAACCGGATCAATTTGGTTTTGGCTATGTTAGAAACCAAAACCGCCGGAGTTAGGGAACATATCGAACTGGTACAACAATTAGTTAGTTTAAACAAAGAAGTTCGCCAAGAAGTGGATGAAAATATCGCCGATGGTTTAGCTAGAAAACCCAATTGGAAAAGTTTAGAACGCGTCAAAGCTTGGTTAAATGAATAAGAATATGGAATTATCAAAACAGTTATTACTCGGCTTAAAAGCCAATGATTTTCGGCATCCCATCGACCTAGAGGCCACTAATTCCCTTAAACAGTTGCCTGGGTTAGATATAGCCGTGAGAAGTTTGTTAGGTTCGGTCGCTGAGGAATTCTTTTACTTAAATAATATTGCTGCTAGTGTTTTGGTGGGGGAAAAACAATTACCCGACCTGCATAATCTCCTCCTAGAAGCTTGCCGAGTTCTCGACTTAGAACCACCTCAATTATACATTCAACAAAACCCCGTTCCTAACGCCTATACCTTCGCCATGCGCGGCAAAAAACCGTTTATGGTGATGCACACTTCCCTAATCGAAATGCTGACTCCCGCAGAAATTCAAGCGGTAATGGCCCACGAATTAGGTCATCTCAAATGTGAACACGGCGTTTATCTCACTTTAGCCAATATTATGGTCCTAGCGGCGGGATTACTGCCCAATTGGGGGACAATGTTAGCACGATCCCTACAGGAGAGAATGTTAGCATGGGTGCGCTGCGCCGAGTTTAGCTGCGATCGAGCGGCTTTATTGGCAGTTCAAGACCCAAAAATCGTCATGTCGGTGTTAATGAAGTTAGCCGGAGGTTCCCCCAGTCTCGCACCTTTATTAAATTTAGAGGCTTTTATCGATCAGGCCAAGTCCTACGATGCCGTCAGCGCCTCGGAAATGGGCGAAATGTTAAAGGGTTTGCAAACCCAACAGTTAACCCATCCCCTCCCCGTCCTGCGTGCGCGAGAAATCGATCGTTGGGCCAGTTCCCCCGATTATCACAATTTGTTAAAAGGGCCAAAAATGGGTTATAATGATAAAGCTAATGCCAAGGGCGAATGGCGAAATTGGTAGACGCACCACACTCAAAATGTGGCGAGGCAGCCCCTCATGTCGGTTCGAGTCCGACTCCGCCCATCAAATTACAGTAATTTCTGGCTATTATGGTCTAGAAATATCCCAGAATATTAGCCTAGTTTAGATTTGATTAGTTTTTATCCTGATACTCATACCTGTATTAAGAATAAAATTATAGCGGTTCTCACACCTGTGTAGCACAGCTAAACCTTTGCTGATTAAGCTTTTCAACATCGATAATGTACCTCTTGCAAACAGGAAACGCTATATTTATCTCACACCAGGTCAGAATTTCTGGGTCTAATGTTTCCTTTTCTGGTGCATTGGGTTCTCCGATTGCCCAAACCACTAAATCTCTATTTTTTCTCCATAATTGCTTAACATAAAATGGGTCAATATTGTCATCCATCAGATATTGCAACATCATAAACTTTGCCTTTTTGCTTGTCTTTCCGCTTTAATTTTCATTAATTTCTGTACGACAGTCGAAGGATTTTGTTTTGGTTACTCACGCATTTTTTGACCCCATTCTCACCCATCAGCTATGTATTGCTTAACTTATGCTTGGTTGTGGAGATAAGATAAAATTGTCGCCTAAACTTGTTCTCAACTCAGGGAAGGATAAATCTTAGGGATTTCTTCGGGAGTACCAGCGCAATAAATCTATTGATAAAGAATAGTTTCAATGCCAATCCGCAGACCTTTGAGCCGAAGGAAATGTTGGGATTAACCAGGATTTGTTATAATTAATCTTAATAGACAGTCCCTCGAGAGCAACAATATGTTAAATGCAGTGGAATTTAAAGCCAAAATCAAACAAGGTATCATCGAAATTCCCGAAGAATACCAACAGGACTTGAGGGAAGACAGCGAAGTTCAAGTTATTGTGATCAAACAAAATAAAAAAATATCCACCACTGGAATCATTGCCCAATTAACTCAGAAACCCGTTGCTGTTAAAGGTATTCGTCAATTAAATCGGGAAGAAATTCATCAGCTATAATTATGACCAATTCTCTTTATTTTTGTGATTCTAATATCTGGCTATACCGTCTTTTAATAGACCCAGAGTGTAACGATGCTGAAGAAATGCGAAAACGCAATCTAGCGAACGCTTTAACTAGCAGGGAAAATATCTTAATCAGTACGCAAATTATTAAGGAAGTTTGCGCTGTTTTATCCAAAAAAGCTAAAATAACTGAAGTTCAAATTAGAGAAATTATTCAAGAAATTTACGATGGATGTCTTGTTATTCAACTTGATCGCAATATTATTTTAAGAGCCTCTGAACTCCGCACTCAATACAGTTTTTCTTTTTGGGATAGTTTAATTGTAGCTAGTGCCTTAGCATCCGATGCTAGTATTCTTTACTCTGAAGATATGCAGGATGGGTTAATAATATCCAATCAACTAACTTTAATTAATCCCTTTCGATCGAATTGATTATCAGTATGATATTATTAAATTACTCATTTAATCAATAGTGATGAATAGGCAACAAAAGCGAGTTTTATCCCTATTTTCTGGCTGCGGGGGAATGGACTTAGGATTAGAGGGAGGTTTTTGGGTACACCAAGACTGTGTTAATGAAAATATTCATCGAGATTGGATAGTAGAAAGACGGGAACCATGGCTAAAACTACCGCGCACTACTTTTGAAACTGTCTTTGCTAATGATATAACTAAAGCTGCTCATAATGCTTGGATTCCCTACTTTGAAAAAAGGGGTAAAAAGAATGTATTTCACTTGGGGAGTATTGTAGATTTAGTCAAACAAGCAGAAAAAGGAGAGTTTCAGTTTCCCAGTAATATTGATGTAGTAACGGGAGGTTTTCCCTGTCAAGATTTTAGTGTTTCAGGAAAAAGAAAGGGGTTTAATTCTCACAAAAGTCACACAGGTAAACTACTAGACGAGAGTGAAGATAGTTTTCAGGATAATCGCGGAAAACTTTATTATTGGATGAAGAGAGTTATTGAATTAACCTTACCTAAAGTTTTTATTGCTGAAAATGTCAAAGGTTTAATCTCTTTGGCTAATGTTAAAGATATAATTGAAGATGATTTTAGTGCCATTGGTAAAGATGGATATATAGTTATCCCTAAACTTCTCTTTGCTCCCGATTATGGAATTCCCCAAACTAGGGAAAGAATTATCTTTATCGGTTTAAATAAAACCTATTTAAAAGCGACAGCGATAGCACATCTAGAAAATAATGATATTTTTCCGCATCCAACCCATAAAGTTATTAAGCATCAATTAAATCTGTTTGAGTCAATATATAGCAATTCTCTGACTTATGAGGTACAGTAGCAACAGTGAGTAAACCAATTGCGAATATCTTTTTGAGTAACTTCTAACATAGCCAATTCAATCCCTTCTATTAAGTCTTT
>NZ_JACJQV010000095.1 GCF_014696875.1 Microcystis wesenbergii FACHB-1317
ATTTCAAAGCCGTTTCGATTTCATCTAAAATACTCCCATTCCAATGGTTTTCTAACACAGCCCAGGTTCGTTCAATAGGATTATATTTACTATGGTAAGGGGGATAGTAAGCTAAACGTATATTAACTTGATATTTTTGGGAAAACTCAACTATACGTTTCATGAACTGAGTTCGTCTCGAATTATTTTCTGGGCCATTATCTTGATTAATTATCAAAGTTTTAATTTTCTCAAAACGAGATTTTTCCGACTCCCAGAAATCTTCTAATATATCAACAATAAAGTCACTGGTGACTGTGGAGGCAGTCAAATACAAAAACAACTCATCAAATTCTGGAATAAATATTCCGTAAGGGGTTAGGGTTGTTTTTGGATTAAAATCATGCTCGTTTGTTTCGACAGTTATTCTATTCTTACCTCCTCGATCAAATAGTCCAATATTAACACGGGCTTTGGCATCTAAACTAAGACGTAACATCGTAGGTTCTTCATCCGCTTCCCGATTAATGTTAGCTAATTCCTCAAAGATTGCCGCGGTTTCTGGAATTTTTTTTGAGGTAAAACTTTAGCGACTCTTTTCAGACGATAACCTAAGTTATTTAATTTAACCCGAATAGTTTCCTCGCTCGGTAAATCCTCATCACTGTACCCATATTTAGAGATTAATTGCTTTCTGACTTGGGCCGCACTCAGTCTCACATAAAGCCTTTGGCTTTGAAAACTTGGGTCAGTTTGGCTTTGAGAATCCACTAAGCTTTTGATGTTTTCCAATAGAAAAGGTAAATGTTATTCTGCTTTTTTCCGCCCCTTAGCTGAATGATTATCAACACAAGTAATGCCACTTTTTAGTTCTTTAATTCCTTGACAAATAGTAGTTCGATTCCAGCCCAATTCCTGTGCAGCAAGGGTTTGTCCCCCATATCCCAATTCTAAGACTGTTGGCGCCATGAATCTTCTTTTAGCTGCACCTTTTAATTGAAGCGCAGTTTCACTGAGCAATTTCTTGAGAGAATCAGTTAATTCCATATACACTTACAAAGAAAAACTTGATTAATAATGTACAGGATTAATTCTACTACAAAATTGGCAGGAGGAGGCAACCATCGACCCCTACCTCCTACACTCCGAGAATGATTATTATTCTTGAGCATGAATAGTTTATTTTTTGGAAGTCCCTTACCGACGTAGTCTGCGACAAAAAAGTAAGCGCGCGGCGATGGACAATGACTATATGGTGGCTGTGCTGAGTTCCTTTTGTCAAGCGTGATTGAGATGCTCTTACCCTGCTACTCAACCCGGTTTTGGGGTCTATTTTTTTCTCTCTTATCTTCCCTCAAAAACCCTATATATATGGGCGCACGGATTCCCATTATCTAAAAAGTCTAAAGCAAGTCTCGTCATTTGTCAAGGGTTTTGAGAAAAAAAATCGGGCTGATTTTATAATCACCGTAACAACAATTCAGATTGTAGGGATAATTCCGTAGGGATAATTCCGTAGGGATAATTCCGTAGGGATAATTCCGTAGGGATAATTCCGTAGGGATAATTCATGAATTATCCCTACTCAGGAATGCTTTGTTTAATGCTTGTCGGGGAGAGAAATTTTCCGTCTTCATACCTTATATCCTTATTCCTACCCATCCCGATTTTTGAGGCTATTTTTTTCTCTCTTATCTTCCCTCAAAAACCCTATATATATGGGCGCACGGATTCCCATTATCTAAAAAGTATAAAGCAAGTCTCGCCATTTGTCAAGGGGTTTTCTGAAAATCTCCCCACTTCCCCACTTCCCAAGAGGTGAGGGAAATTGCCAGTAAGTTTGCAGGGGTAGAAAGGTTAAAGGAAGCGGTCGCAACGCGCTCGCTACGCGAGACCGAGCAGTTACAATTATTGTTATCTTCAGCTTATCTTATTTTACTAAACAGCTAAAAACTAAAATAAGATTCCTATTTGTGGATTATATTTTACTGAGCTAAAATAAGATTCCTCACTGTTAGTTCTTATTATGCGTTCGGGTCAATTTATAAAACAAGTTGAAGGTTACACTGCTTTCATTCCTGCTGCTTTACCGCCAAATCCGCCGATAAACATGGATTCTGAGCTTATAAGCTTGCTTTCTGATGCAGACAGAGCTTTAGGTCGTCTTGATGGCGTAATTTCGATTTTACCCAATCCTAACTTATTTGTGGCGATGTACGTTCGTCAAGAAGCGGTTTTGAGTTCTCAGATTGAGGGAACACAAAGCAGTTTAGAAGATGTTCTTCAATTTCAAATAGATGTTAAAGGACAAGAACAACCAAAAGATGTAGAAGAAGTCGTTAATTATGTAAAAGCCATGCAATATGGACTTCAGAAATTAAATGAATTACCATTATGCTTAAGATTAATTCGAGAAATTCACGGTATTTTACTTGAGAACGTTAGGGGAAGTGAAAAACGCCTGGAGAATTTCGTCAGCGTCAAAATTGGATTGGATTTCAGGGTTGCACATTAGCAAATGCTGCTTTTATTCCGCCCCCCGTTGCTGAAATGCACAAAGCACTAGATAATTTAGAAAAGTTTCTTCATGATAGTAAATCACTTCCAGCACTGATTCATTGCGGAATTGCTCATGCTCAATTTGAAACAATTCATCCATTTTCTGATGGTAACGGAAGAGTAGGAAGATTATTAATTACTTTTCTTCTTTGTCAGAGAGAAATTCTCCAAAAACCTTTACTTTATTTAAGTCATTATCTTAAATCTCATCGTACTGAATATTATGATAGATTAATGGCTATTAGGACTGATGGAGATTGGGAAGGATGGCTAAAATTCTTTTTAAAAGGAGTATTTGAAGTCAGTCAATCCGCAACAATAACGGCTCGTTCTATTTTAGATTTACTAGAAAAAAACAGAGAACAACTTTTGCAATTAAATAGTAATAACGGACTGCGATTATTAGATTTATTATTTGAGCAACCCCTTGTTAATATCCGATTTATTGAAAATAATTTGGAATGCGCTTATGTAACTGCTAATAAATTGGTTGACCAGTTTCAAGAATTAGGTTTACTAAAGGAAATCACAGGATGGCAACGTAATCGATTATATCGTTATGAGCCTTATCTAACAATTTTTGATCACTATTAAGATGGGGACTAAACTAAATGTTAAAACACCTAGACCGAATCACTTCTAGGTATTCAAGATATTACAGAAGAAGAAATCGCCATTGAAGTAGTAACAATTCATAAATTGTCCTGACAAGGAGATGAATAAATGAATAACTTTTCTGATCAACCCCATCGTCGTTCCTTAAGATTATCTCACTATGATTATTCTCAATCGGCTGCATATTTTGTGACAATCTGTATTAAAAATAGTGAAAATTTATTAGGGGACATACAGTATAATGTCATGAATCTTAATCAATTTGGTCAAGTTGTTAAGGATATTTGGCATAGTTTAGATAATCGTTATAAAGAGGTTATTTTAGATGAATTTGTGATTATGCCTAATCATATTCATAAAATAATATTTATTGATAACCCAGTAGAGATAATTCATGAATTATCTCTACCAGAGGAGAGGCGAAAAATGTTGTTACCTAAAGTGGTTGGTTATTTTAAAATGAATAGTGCTAAACTGATTAATCAATTGCGTGGTACTCAAGGTCAATCAGTTTGGCAAAAGAATTATTATGAACATATTATCCGTGATGAGGTTTCCTTAACTAAAATTAGAGAATATATTGTTAATAATCCTTTAAAATGGCATCAAGATATCGAAAATCAGCAAGTCAAACCTAGTCAGGAGGAACTTCAGTTTTGGCAAAGCTTCGGTAGAAAGGATTTATAATCACTGTAACAACAATTCCTATCGTAGGGATAATTCATGAATTATCCCTACGATATTGAAATTAACAGCTTTCAAGAGATTTCTAAGTTTAAAAACGAGGATGAGAAAGCGGATTTTTGGGCGAATCATTGTCTAGGTGATGCAATTTTAGACCAGATGGAAAGGTTTAATGATATTTCTTTCTGACTACGACTCGGTTTGACTCTCAGAAATGCTTTGTTTAATGCTTGTCCGGGAGAGAAATTTTCCGTCTTCATACCTTATATCCTTACTCCTACCCAACCCGATTTTTGAGGCTATTTTTTTCTCTCTTATCTTCCCTCAAAAACCCTATATATATGGGCGCACGGATTCCCATTATACATAAAGTATAAAGCAAGTCTTGCCATTTGTCAAGGGTTTTTAGGAAATCTCCCCTCTCCCCTCTCCCCACGCGAGCATTTTTGGGGATTAATCCGGTTCCTCTAGCCATTTTTGCCAGAGATCTGGACGACGTTCCTTCGTGCGATCGAGTTGTTGTTGATAGCGCCAATCAGCGATATCCTGATGATTACCCGATCGCAAAACCGGCGGCACTTGCCAACCGCGAAAGACCGGGGGCCGGGTATATTGGGGATAATCCAATAAACCTGCCTCAAAACTCTCCAATTTCAACGATTCTGCCTTACCTACCGTCCCGGGTAACAAGCGCGTCACCCCGTTAATAATCGCTAAAGCAGGGATTTCTCCACAAGTTAGGACAAAATCCCCTAAAGATACCTCTCTAGTCACCAAATGCTCACAAACCCGCTCATCTACTCCTTCATAATGCCCACAGATGAGAATTAACTGCTGATAACTACCGGCCCAAGTTTTCAGTAAAGCTTGATTGAGCGGTTCCCCCTGGGGAGTCATCAGCACGATCTCCCGGGGTGGTAAAATTTCTAAAGACTCGATCGCCTCAAAAATTGGCTCTGGTTTTAATAACATTCCCACACCACCACCGTAGGGTTCATCATCGACACGACGGTGTTTATCGTGGGCAAAATCCCGGAGATTGACCAAATTTACCCTAGCGATGTCGCGTTCGAGAGCTTTTGCCAACAACCCCGACTGCAGCGGTGAAGTAAAAAAATCGGGAAAGAGAGTGATAATGTCAAACTGCACGGGGAAAACTAAGGCCTAGACTGGGATAGTGTTTAATGTATCATTTTGTCACGGTTCGATCGGTTAAAATCTTGCTAATTTGGCGCTAGTCTATCTCGATAACATGATAGACTATGCTGTACTGTCTAGGGGTTTTTCTGGCTCTAGCTTGAGTGATCGAAGTCTAGCCTAGACTTAAAGTTAACTAACAGTCCGTCATTGCCAGTGGATCGAAGAAAATTGCTAAAATCGCCTCTACTATTGCTTGATGTCCCGAAAAATATCCCCAAACCGCATTTTTTTCCGTCAACCGTTCAGGGAAAATAACATCAAGATACTTGTCCATCTTCCCGAAAAACCTTCCATCCCTAAAAATGTCTATTCGTTCAGTGACATGATCATCGAGCTAGAAACCCAACATTCCCAAAATCCTACCCCCATATCTCTCAAAACGGCGATTTTAGTCATTGGGGGTGCCGAGGATAAAGTCCACGGTAAAGAGATACTGCACACCTTTTGGAATCGCGCCGGGGGTAGCGAAGCAGTGATCGCTATTGTTCCCTCCGCTTCCAGAGAACCGGTTTTAATCGGCGATCGCTATCAGAAGATTTTCGAGGAAATGGGGGCAAAATACGTCAAAGTTATCGATATTCGCGATCGTGTACAGGGAGAAGACCCCCAATTTCAAGCCTACATCGAAGAGTGTACAGGTGTATTTATGACCGGAGGCGACCAGCTGCGTTTATGCGGTTTGCTCTCCGATACCCCCCTGATGGAAAGGATCAGACAAAGAGTGCAACAGGGAGAACTGACTCTGGCTGGAACTAGCGCCGGGGCCGCCGTTATGGGTCATCACATGATTGCTGGGGGCAGCAGCGGGGAAGCACCCAATCGGGCCCTAGTGGATATGGCCATGGGATTAGGTCTGATTCCTGAAGTCATTGTCGATCAACACTTCCACAATCGCAACCGCATGGCCAGGTTAATGAGTGCTATCTCCGGTTATCCCGAACGTTTAGGAATTGGCATCGATGAGGATACCTGCGCTATGTTTGAACGGGATGGCACGATGACAGTAATCGGCTGCGGTACAGTGACGGTAATTGATGCCAGGGCAATGTCCCACACCAACCACCATCACGTCACCGCTAACGAACCCCTGAGTCTGCATAATCTGCGGGTACATATTCTTGCCTACGGTGATGGCTATCATCTCAAAAAACAGCAAGTGATCCCTAAATTGGGGTAAAAAAACTCCTGAAAAACTGTTCATCGTGAACAGTTTACCGATCTCGGAAACCCGGACAATAAACAACGGCTTCTTTGTGCTTCTCAACAGCGAACATCAGCTATATCATGAAAATTCTCAGAACCCAAACCCTGCGCGGTCCCAACTACTGGAGTATTCGTCGCGACAAGCTCATTGTTATGCGTCTAGATCTCGAAGATCTCGCAGAGAAGCCATCGAATGAAATCCCCGGCTTTTACGAGGGATTAATCGACGTTCTTCCCAGTTTAGTCGAACATTACTGCTCCCCCGGTTATCGCGGCGGTTTCTTTGAACGAGTCCGCACTGGCACTTATATGGGCCATATTATCGAACATATCGCCCTGGAATTGCAGGAATTGGCGGGAACTCCCGTCGGGTTTGGTCGCACTAGAAGCACTTCCACCCCCGGAGTCTATAACGTGGTATTTGAGTACGTTGAGGAGCAAGCGGGACGTTATGCGGGTCGGGCTGCCGTGCGGTTGTGTCAATCGATTGTCGATACGGGAACCTATCCTCAGGAAGAATTGGCCCAAGATTTAGCAGATTTACGCGATTTATGCAATAATGCCTCCCTCGGTCCGAGTACCGAAACCATCGTTAAAGAAGCACAAGCTAGAAATATTCCTTGGTTACTCCTGAGCGCTCGTGCCATGGTGCAATTGGGCTATGGCGTTCACCAAAAGCGCATTCAAGCCACTTTAAGCAGTTTTTCGGGGATTTTAGCCGTTGAGTTGGCCTGTGACAAGGAAGGCACAAAAACTATCCTCAAGGATGGTGGGATTCCAGTCCCCCGGGGTACGGTGATTCAATACTTGGATGAGTTGTCAGCGGCAATCGAGGAAGTGGGAGGGTTTCCCATCGTGATTAAACCCCTCGATGGCAACCACGGCCGGGGTATCAGCATCGACATCAAAAATCAACAGGAAGCAGAGGAAGCCTATGATCTGGCCAGTGCCGCCTCGAAAACCCGCAGCGTGATCGTAGAAAGGTATTATAAAGGCAGTGATCACCGAATTTTAGTCATCAATGGCAAAGTCGCCGCCGTGGCCGAACGGATTCCCGCTCACGTCGTCGGTGATGGGCGCTCAACTGTAGAAGAATTAATCGAAATTACTAATCGGGATCCCAACCGGGGCGAAGGTCACGCCAACGTTTTAACTAAAATAACTATTGACAAAACCGCCCTTAATGTGCTAGGAAAACAGGGCTATGAATTAACCAGCATTTTACCCCAAGGTGCGATCGCCTATCTGCGGGCTACCGCTAATTTAAGCACCGGCGGCATCGCTGTGGATCGTACCGACGAAATTCACCCCGAAAACGTCTGGATCGCCCAAAGAGTGGCAAAATTAATCGGTTTGGACATTGCCGGTATCGATGTGGTGACAGATGATATCCGCAAACCCCTGAAAGAAGTGGACGGGGTGATCGTAGAAGTCAACGCCGCCCCCGGTTTTCGGATGCACGTCGCCCCCAGTCGCGGTTTACCCCGCAATATCGCCGCCCCAGTTATCGATATGTTATTCCCCCCCGGGACTCCCAGTCGCGTGCCAATTCTGGCAATTACGGGAACTAACGGCAAAACCACCACTAGCCGCTTAATTTCTCATATTTGCCGACAAACGGGGAAAGTAGTCGGATTTACCACGACGGACGGCGTATATATCGATGATTATCTCGTAGAAAAGGGCGATAACACCGGTCCCTACAGTGCCAGTATGATTTTGAAAGATCCCACAGTGGAGATTGCCGTGTTAGAAACGGCCCGGGGTGGTATCCTGCGATCGGGTTTAGCCTTTAATCAGTGCGATGTGGGAGTGGTGTTAAATGTGGCCGCCGACCATTTGGGTATCGGCGATATCGACACCATCGAACAAATGGCGAAGGTAAAAAGCGTTGTGGCCGAGGTGGTTAGCGCCGAGGGTTACGCGGTTTTAAATGCCGATGACCCCTTGACCGCTAGTATGGCCGAAAAAGTCAAGGGAAGAGTCGCTTATTTTTCCATGAGTCCCGATAACCCGATTATTCACGACCATATCCGTCGCGGTGGCATGGCCGCCATCTATGAGAATGGCTATCTGTCGATTCTAGAGGGAGAATGGACGCTGAGAATCGAGGAAGCGGTCAATATTCCCGTGACTATGCAGGGAATGGCTCCTTTTATGATTGCTAACGCCCTAGCCGCCTGTTTAGCCACTTTTGTGCAGGGTATCGATATCGAGTTAATTCGCCAAGGGGTGCGGACTTTTAAACCTTCCGTGGCCCAGACCCCCGGCAGGATGAACCTGTTTGACTTGGGACACCATCACGCTTTAATCGATTATGCCCATAATCCAGCCGGATACGAAGCCGTGGGCGGTTTTGTCGGCAATTGGTCCGGGGAAAAAGTCGGCGTGGTCGGCGGACCTGGCGATCGACGCGATGATGATTTAATTTTATTAGGGAAATTATCGGCCCAAATGTTCGATCGGATTATTGTTAAGGAAGATAACGATACTCGCGGTCGCCGCCGGGGGGAAGTGGCGGATTTAATTCTCAGGGGAATTAGCCAAGAAAATGCCAGTTTGCGTCCGGAAGTTATTCTCGATGAAACGGAAGCTTTAGAGAAGGCTTTAAGCACGGTTTCCGAGGGTGGTTTAGTGGTAATTTTCCCGGAAAGTGTCACCCAGGCGATCGATTTGATCGAGAAACATCGACCCCTGACCGATAATCAGGGTTAGAAGTTAGGAAAAATAGCTAGAAAATAAAGTAGTGCCAATTGTTACTGAGTACGATGGTTTAATCAAAATCAGCCGAAATCCCTATTATGAGACTCGGCTTGGTTCCGCTTATTTGGGTAATAGCCTGACACTGATGGGGGAGTTGCCGGATGAGAGTGTCGATTTGATTTGTACTTCCCCACCTTTTGCCTTAGTAAGAAAAAAAGAGTATGGCAATGTGGACGCTGATGATTACGTTGAATGGTTTAAAATATTTGCCGGTGAATTTTATCGTATTCTCAAGCCCAAAGGCTCCCTAGTTATAGATATTGGTGGTAGTTGGCTTAAAGGTTTTCCCGTGCGTTCTCTGTATCATTTCGAGTTAGTTATAGAACTTTGTAAACCGAGATTAGAAGGTGGACTAGGTTTTTTTCTCGCCCAAGAACTTTTTTGGTATAATCCAGCCAAACTTCCTACCCCCGCAGAATGGGTGACAGTCAGGAGGGAACGAGTTAAGGATGCTGTCAATACCGTTTGGTGGTTATCGAAGGAGCCGCACCCGAAAGCAAATAACAAGAGAGTTTTACGGCCTTATAGCGAGGCAATGAAAAACCTGATTAAAAATGGCTATGAGGCAAAACTGCGTCCGTCAGGACATGATATTTCTACTAAATTTCAGAATGACCGAGGAGGAGCTATTCCCCCAAATATTATTACTGATTCTATTCAGGAAAGAGGCGCGTCTATAGGTAGTCCAGTACTGGGAGAGTTCAACTGGATTTTAGAGAATGATTTAGGGCAGCCAGTAAATGTTATATCCGCTTCTAACACGGCATCTAATGATTACTATCAAAGAAGATGTAAGGAAGAAGGGGTGAAACCCCATCCTGCTAGATTTCCGCAAGCTTTACCCGAATTTGTTATTAGTCTCTGTACTGAGCCTGGTGATTTAGTTCTCGATCCTTTTGCCGGTTCAAACATGACAGGACGAGTAGCTGAAACCCTTGAGCGTCGTTGGTTAGCGTTTGAATTAAATGAAGATTATATGATAGCTTCGCAGTTTCGATTTGAACAAGATGCTCCTTTGGTCGTAGCTCCTATAAAGGATAGAAAAACTCTTAAAGCACGAGCCTTAGAACTGGCTAAGGATTATCCTGACAAAAGCTTGACAATGGATACTCAAAAACCTTTTGTTCAGTTAGATTTGTTTCCTGCCAGCGATAATAGTATGACAGACAAAAAAATCATCAGATTTAGCTACGGCGACCAGTTTTCTCCTAAGCAATTTCAAGCATCTGAATTAGTACAACTTTGTTCTGATTGTCTTCCCGATCGTCGAGTGCTTCAGGATGAGATTGCTAAACGTTATTATGCTGACCATTCCAGCCAAAACGATCTACAGAAAGGAGAGAATCGTGGCAAACTTGCCATGAATACATTTCTTTCCCTTCGTGCTTATAAGTTGGTTGAATCAATTGATGGTGATGATTGGCAGTATCGACTCACGGATATCGCTAATGAAATATTAGACAATCAACAAGATAGTGAGACAGTTTTCACAATTTTTGCTCGCCATATTCTTGTTAACCTAACTGGAATGTCCCTAATAAAAGCGATAGAAGCAATTAATAGCAGGGGAGATAAACCCCAGCTAGAAATCATCGCTTACGAACTTCAAGAAATGGGGTATTCACTCTCGACCAATTGTACTTATGTTAGTACCATGAGACAATGGTTACAAGAAGCTAAAGTCCTGGAGAAAAGTTATGAGATTAACTGGGATCGAGTCTATGATCTATTGGAACTCGATCAAGACTATATTGACGAGCTTTATACTCTTAGTTCCGAACAAAAATATTTTTTACTGGCTATGCTTCAGATGGCGATTACTGAGCTAACCGAGTGGAATAAAATTACCAGATACGCCACCAGTGTTTATAAAATACGATTCCCCTCGAAATCTTTTGTTCAGGATATTATTCAACCTTTAGTAAAAGTCGGCTTAATTGCAACTGAGAAAACCACCAGCGGACGAGGAGCGAAACCTAATCTTGTTAAGCTGACCGAGAAATCACAGCTAGAACTGTTATCTAGATTATTACAATCTATATCCGATATTACAGAAATCTCCCAAACTGAGCTAAATCGAAGTTTTGAAGATGTTGTTAATGACCTAGATAATCCCGATAAACATATTAAAGGTAAAGCTCTTGAACTGCTGGCGATTTGGATGATTCGTCTAACCAGTCTTAGATTCACAAAATGGCGGAAAAGAGACTATGAAACTGGACAGGGTGAAGTAGATGTTCTGGCAGCATCAGACCGCTTTGTTTATCATCGTTGGCAAATTCAGTGTAAAAATACAAAGCGAGTAGATGTAGAAGTATTAGCCAAAGAAGTTGGTATGACCTTCGTAACAGGGTCTGACGTAGTTATGATTGTGACTACTGGTGAATTTACTAGAGACGCTTTTCAGTATGCTTATCGAATGATGGAAGTATCGAGATACTATATGGTGTTGATACAAAAAGAAGACATTGATGCAATTAAACAAGATAGAACCAATATTATTAAAATTCTTGATCGTCGTGCAAGGCGCGTGTTCGCCAAGAAAGAGTTGGGCTTAACTGATAATACAATTGACGAGATAGAAAGTGAAGATAATTCACTGGCAGAGTTATTGGAATTCTCCGGGGAGGAATAAAATTTCAGAAAATATCAAGGAGATTGCGTTAGGCAATCCCTTGTTTTTAGAGAAACAATCAAGATGTTAATATTGCCGTAACGCATCAAAAACTTTTCTTTTCTAGAATTGCTAATCGTAACCGGCGAGCAAGGGAAAATAAACTGGTAGAATCTGAATAGAAGTGGTTGCTTTGGCGATCGCTAATACCGCCTCGAAATTTTCTCCGTGGGTAATCAAGCGATCAAAAGTAGATGAATTCGTGGGGAGATTCTTAGATGTTAGCCGCCGATACTCAAGTAATTCTCTTACTTTGTGCCAATTTTGGACAAAATCGCCCCACCCTCGCCCTTGACCTTGAGCGAGTATAATAGTCTGGCTAGTTGGCTACGGCAACAGGAATTAACTCCCGCAGACCTGCTTGATCGCAGTTTACAGGAAAAATTCCCAGATATCATGATCGCGCGCACTGGATTCTGGGCGTCTTTTTTACCTACTCAATCGGGGTTTTTTGCTAGGATTAACCCTACAAAAATGGCTAAACCAAGGACTATGGATTATCGGACGGGGAGAGGATATTTATCTCAAATGTCTCAAACAGAAACTTAAACATCTTGCCCCCCATTATCTAGGGCATTGGCGATCGCTATTGGCTTTCTTTGGCAGGATTAGCGATAATTGGTTTTAGAGATAGCGATCATCGCTGCTTGCGATCGCATCTAGAGCCAGATTCAGTTTCAGCACGTTAACCCCCGGTTCGCCAAAGATGCCGAGAAAGCGCTCGTCGGTGTTTTTGATAATCAGGATCTCCACTTGATTCGTCGGTAATCCCCGCACCCGCGCCACCCGCTCGATCTGCGCTCTGGCGGCCTCTGGGGTGATATGGGGATCGAGGCTGGAACCAGAGGTATATACTAGATCTGCGGTGGGTTTAATTCCCGCTTTCTCTAATCGGGGAATTTCGCCCTCTATAGCTTTCGCCGGATCGGGATCGGGTTTTCCTTTAATGCGATCAATTAATACAGGGTTACTGGGAGCTAGGTTACTCGCCCCCGAAATTCCGGTTTGCAGGACTTTGTTGGGATCGTTTTTCGGATCGGCCGTACTGTAGTCGGTGGTACTCGGACGACTATTAAAATAGCGATCGCTGGTGAAAGGTTGCCCAATTAGAGCCGAACCCACCACTTGACCTTGATTATTGGTAATTAAACTCCCGTTCGCTTGCCAGGGAAAAAGAATTTGACCGATGGCGATCATCGAGAAAGGATAGATCAGGGCAGTAATCACCCAGAGAACTAGGGTAGAACGGATAGCTCTACCGGCCTCGCGTGCAAAACTCATAATTAAAACCTCTCTGGTATAAAGATGACAAAAAATAGGTAGATAAATAAAGCAAAGGCGACCAATCCTAAAAGGGTTAACGCGGAAGCTTGCCACCTATCGATAGTGCTTCCCGTAGAAGCTTGAACGATGGAGGAGAAAAGAATTGTTAGACAGAAATTTAAGAGAATATACCAGAAAAATCGGTGTTTTCTAAGGGATGCTTTCATAATAATTAGAGTTTTTGGGAGATTTGTTTTTGCCAGTAAATCAAGAAAATAGCTGTAGTTGTCGATGGGTTATCTTTTTCCCCTTTTTCAATTCATAGTTAAGAATACATTGGCCCACATATCTGGCCAAATTAACAGGAACCGCATTGCCAATCATTTGTTCTAGATTAGATTTTGTTCCTGTAAAAATAAAGTCTTTAGGAAAAGTTTGAATATAGCTTCGCTCGATTGTTGTTAACGGTCTTAATTTTTCCTTAAGATGACAAGCATCCCCGGTATGTTGTCGATAGGTTTTGGGAACTGGTCGATTTACTCCTCGAATAGTAGGGCTAGGTTCATAAATACTGAATATCGCCCTTCTTTGATAGCTTCTAGGATGTCTATAATAGTATTCTATATCTAATTCTTTGCCCATATAGTCAAATACAGTCAGAGGTTGACTTGATAGATTTTCATTGATCTCATCGATTAAAAAATCGTCTTCTTCGTTCATTTTACCGATCAGAAAATATCTTTTTCTAGTTTGAGGAACTCCGCAGTAACAAGAATTAATAACTTTTCCAGTTAAACCATAACCATGGCTTTTAAAAATTTGTTTTGCTTGAATGAGTATTTTACTTTTCTCAATTCTATCCACATTTTCCATAACAAACCATTGGGGACTTACTCTAGTGACAATTTCAGCGAATGTGAGCGTTAGACTCGCTCGTCCTAAACCCTCGTTTCTCTTACCCGCACTAGAAAAGTCTTGACAAGGAGGGCTGCCGACAATAATCTCAGGACTATATTGAGCCAATATTTCTTGATTAGATTCTCTAGATAAATCGACATTAAATATCGGATGACTAAAGTTATTTCTATAGACATCTATAGCAGGTATCCAATTATCAAATGCAGCCACAATAGTAAACCCCGCTTTCTGGAAACCTAAAGATAAACCACCACAACCAGCGAATAAATCGATTGTGATCATTTTGCTCCCTCCTCTAAATTAAACAAATCGGGTGAATTATAAATAATAGCATCAAATCGCCTTTCAGGACTCAATAAATTTTGTCCACCTCCTAAAATAATTTCTCTTATTTCTGATTTGTTAATTCTGGGTCGATGCAAAATTTCTGAACGCATATACCGGTTGGTAATTTTGCCGCTTAATGCAAACGCTTTATCGTTTTTTGTATTGTAAGAAAGTTGATCGATTATTTTTCTATGATTGATGCGCTCCTGTTTGCTGAAATCGTCAAGCATTTTGAACAGCCATATCGCAGAACGTATTTGTCTGGAAATACTTTTTTCTATTCTCGCTTCAAATTTAGTCAGATATACGAATAGCCGAGTGAAAGCTAGATCGCTCCAAACGAACACATCTAAACATTGCTCTGCCAATTTTGAAGATTTGCCTTCCGTTTTCCAGATAGGCTGTATTAAAAATGGTTGTTGATAGGGCAATAAATCAAGCGATAGTCGGTCAATAACGCCAACTATTGATAGTAAATAAGGCATTACCTCTCTCGGTTCTGTCCAGTCTTGAATAGAATCGAAATCACTACCGATAATCTCTTGCAATTTTTGTATATTTTGCCTAATGTGATTAATTATACTACAGGCGAGATACACGATGGTATCTGGTCTAACCACTATTTCACATCCATAACGAATATCTTCTAAGTCACAAGTTGTATTGTCTGGTAAAGCGGTTAATTTAATTTCCAGACCTCGAAGACAATTACCGTTATCGATTCTCTGGGTTACTAGATCGACTCTAGGCAAACTACCGATTACAAATTGATTATACGGCGTAAATTGACTCTCGAAAGCGTAAAATAAATTATCGGAATCGGGAGCTAGACCGTATAACTCTTTTGTACTTAACTCCGCAGGTTGAATTTTTAAATTTTCATCGAGTTTCAGATATACATTTTTCAGTCCTTTTCCATCTAAGTAAGCGCACAAAGAAGCTGGAAATGAGGAATTAAATTGATTTTTCCCCCAGGTTTCTTTTTGGGTAAAATCCCGATTCGAGTGCTTCAATCCGAATAAACTAGGCTTAAATATTGCCGATTTTGCCATTACCTCAACCCGATCGCTGAAATTATCTCATCAATAATCTTAATGGCAATAAACGGCGCAATCATGCCCCCCACGCCGTAGATGAGGATATTGCGCCGCAATAGTTGGTCAGCGGTGAGCGGGCGAAATTGAACGCCTTTAAGTGCTAGGGGAATCAAAACGGGGATAATCAGGGCATTGTAGATCAGGGCTGAGACGATCGCCGATTGAGCGCTTTTCAAACCCATGATATTTAAAGCACCGATCCCAGCGGCGGCGAAAATCGTCGGGATAATGGCGAAATACTTAGCAATATCGTTAGCTACCGAAAACGTGGTCAGGGCGCCGCGGGTAATTAATAACTGTTTGCCGATGGTCACTAAATCGATCAGCTTGGTCGGGTCAGAATCCAGATCCACCATATTAGCCGCCTCCTTCGCCGCTTGGGTTCCAGAGTTCATCGCCACACCGACATTAGCCTGGGCCAGTGCCGGTGCGTCGTTAGTGCCGTCCCCCGTCATGGCAACTAACTTGCCCTGGGATTGCTCGCGACGGATCACCTCGATCTTATCTTCTGGGGTAGCCTCGGCGATAAAATCATCCACCCCTGCCTCCGCTGCGATCACCGAGGCCGTGATCTGGTTGTCGCCGGTGAGCATGATCGTTCTCACCCCCATGCGCCGTAATTGGTCGAAACGCTCTTTTAATCCCGGTTTCACTATATCTTTGAGATAGATCACCCCGTAGATATCGTTACCCCGACAGACGGCCAGGGGAGTTCCCCCCAAACGGGAAACCCTTTCCTGGGCCTGATCGAGGGTATCGGGAACGGAACCACCCCTAGAACGGACGAAACCTTTAATCGCTTCTACGGCCCCCTTGCGGTATTCCTCGCCGTCCCTATCGGTGCCGCTCATGCGGGTACGAGCCGAGAATGGGATTACCTCGCCAGGTTGGCCATCGATATCGAGGTTCGCGCCCAAATTCCGGGCTAAGGCAACGATCGAGCGTCCTTCCGGGGTTTCGTCGAAAAGGCTGGCCGCTAGACAGATGCGGGCTAATTCCTCGAGGTTATGACCGTTCACGGGGATAAATTCGTCAGCCAGTCGGTTGCCGAGGGTGATCGTTCCCGTTTTGTCGAGAAGGAGGGTATTCACGTCGCCGCAGGCTTCCACCGCGCGCCCGGAGGTGGCGATGACGTTAAACTGAGCCACACGATCCATCCCGGCGATGCCGATCGCGCTCAATAAACCGCCGATCGTCGTGGGAATGAGGGCGACGAGGAGCGAGATCAAGATGGCGATACTGGAACCGGCCCGAAAGGTATCCGCAACCGCCGGCCCGAGGCTCGTTTCCAGGAAACCGGCGATATAGTTCCCGATCGGCGGAATCGTGGCCACGACAATTAGAAAGACTTGGGTTAACACGGCCAGAAGTACCGTCAGGGCGATCTCGTTGGGGGTTTTCGTGCGCTCGGCCCCTTCCACAAGGGAGATCATGCGATCGATAAAACCCTGGCCGGGGTCTTGGGTGATCCGCACTGTCAACTCGTCCGAGAGAAGCCGCGTACCACCGGTGACGGAACTGGCGATGTCGGTGCCGGGTTGTTTGAGGACGGGGGCCGATTCTCCGGTGATCGCCGATTCATCCACCGAACCGATTCCCTCGATCACTTCCCCGTCGGCGGGAATCACGTCCCCAGCCAGCAGTTTTACCCGATCACCCCGATGCAAGGCCGTGGAACTGACCGACTCGATCGAGCCGTCGGCCAGGATTTTTCGGGCGATCGTGTCGCTGCGGGTGGAGCGTAGGGCATCGGCCTGGGCTTTTCCCCGTCCCTCTGCGATCGCCTCGGCGAAGTTGGCAAACAGCACCGTCAAGAAGAGGATCAGGGTGATGATGCCGTTAAGTAGCCGTTGTTGTCCCCTCTCCCCAGCGATCGTGCCGAATAGATGCGGGTCGATCGTCACCAGGGCCGTGACGATTGTTCCCAACCAGACCACGAATAGGACAGGGTTACGCACGGCGATGCGCGGGTCGAGTTTAAGGAAGGACTGCCGGATCGCGCTTTGATAGAGACCGGTCCGGTTGACCTTGGGGGTATGGCGGCGGTCGTCCCGGCGACCTCTCGGCACTCGCAACGGGCGGGGGGACTTAGAATTTCCTTTGTTCGTTCTCATAAATTGTCTAGGACTGGTTGAATCAATCTAAAAACCTTGTTGGGTAAGACTTTTAGACCTTTTGTCAATCAAAAAATACTGGAGATGGGAGTGATCGGGGGGAAATTTAGGCACTTTTTCCCTGAAAATTAGGTAATTGGCCACCTCAAAACTGGTAAAACCCCACACCCCACACCCCCCCCGATGTCGGGGGGGTTGGGGGGGTCACACCCTACCCCCCGGAAAAACTTTTTGCCGCAAACCCTGTCTAAACTCCTAGCCGATCATCCTGGTGATTTGAAAGGCTTCCGCGATCGGCCCGAGGGCCAATATCGGCAAGAAAGTGAGCGCACCGAGAATTAAAATCACCCCCGCCGTCACGCCGGTAAAGAGTCCGGTATCGGTGCGGAGGGTTCCGGTGGTGGCGGGAACCGGTTGTTTGCGGGACATCCCATCGGCTAAGAAGAGCAGGGCGGCGATCGGGATATACCGTCCGGCGAGTAAACTGAAGGAGGCGCTCAGATTCCACCAGAGAGCGGTGATCGTCGGTTTCGCCCCAGCCGCGATCGCGAGCGGTGCGGGTTGGGAGTCCCCCAGTCCCTCGAATCCCGACCCGTTATTGGCGGCGGCGGAAGCGTACTCGTAGATAACTTGAGATAATCCGTGAAAGCCGGGGTTACTGATGCCTTGAAAATCAGGGATAGCAAGGGCGATCGCTCCGGGGATGAGGATGGCGATCGGGTGAACCAGCAGAATTAAAAAACTGGCTAATACCACTTCCCGTTTCTCAATTTTGCGCCCGAGGAATTCCGGGGTTCTTCCCACCATCAGACCGGTGACGAATACCGCCAGGATCAGATAGGCGAACAGGTAAGCGGTGCCGGTTCCCTGACCGCCGAAGACGATTTGCAGGAACAGATTCGAGAGGGTGGCGAAGCCGCCGTTCGGCATCAAGGAATCGTGCATGGCGATCACCGCACCGCACATGGTGGCCGTGGTAGTCACCGCGTACAGGGCCGATTGCGCCCAACCGAAGCGCACTTCTTTACCCTCGAAGTTAACCGCTCGCTCGACCCCTAGCAGGGAGTTAACCGCCTGGTTGCCGTTATATTCCCCGATCGCGGTGATGATCGTAAAGCCGATGAAGATACCGAGGGGAATTAGATAGATTAATCGAGCTTGCTTGAGATTATCGGCGAAAACACCGTAGGTATAGATCAGGGAGGTGGGAATCGAGAGAATCGCCACCAACTGCACCAGATTGACGAATCCGTTCGGGTTTTCAAAGGGGTGGGCCGAGTTGCTGGCAAAAAAGCCACCGCCGTTTTCTCCCAATTCCTTAATAATCTCAAAGTGGGCCACTGGACCGCGGGCGATCGCCTGACTCAGGTTGGGGTTTTCTAGCGTCGGCAAGATCGCTGGGCCGGCGAGGGTTTCCGGGACTCCGGCGATGATCAGGGTAATTGCCCCCACGATCGAGATCGGTAAGAGGATACGGGTGATCGCTCGGATCAGATCGACGTAGAAATTGCCCAACGGTCGCCCCGTCAGTCCCCGAATAAAGGCGATCCCCACCGCTAGACCGGTTCCGGCCGAGGTGAACATCTGGTAGCCGAGTCCCCAGATCTGACTCCCGTAGCTGAGGGTGGTTTCTCCGGAATAATGCTGTTGGTCGGTGTTGGTGATAAAGGAGATGGCAGTATGTAGCGTGGTGTCCCAAGTGGGGGCGGGGATCCCCGTCGGGTTGAGGGGAAGGACTCCTTGGCCCGCAATCAGGGAAAAAACCAGAACTGCTATTACCGCGTTACTGTAGAGAACGGCGCGGGCGTACTGCCAGCCGATCATATTCTCTTTCCCTTTCACCCCGACGAAGGTGTAGAGAAGACTCTCGGCTCGATCGCACAGTGGGTCGAGTAGGGTTCTCCGTTCCATAAAAACCCTAGCCATATAGCGCCCGAAAAAGGGAGTGATTGCCACGATTATCAGGATCGTGAGCGCAATTTGAATCCATCCTTGCAACATGGTTCGATCAACTCCAAAAAAAGCCAGTGGTCATTGAGCTTGTCGAAATGTGGAGGCTCGATCAACGGATTCGACAAGCTCACCGTCCATGATCGACCGGGAAAATCACGGGTTCGCTGTCTCGAAACCGCTTGGGAAAACCAAGTTTGTCTAATCATTAGCGATCGTTAACCAGTGGATGATCGAGGGATTATTATCGCCTCTGCTGGGATGATTATAGCGATTTGTCGCGTCTTGACAATCTATATTTTTTCCGTTCGTTATCCTATCAGCTTTTATGCACTTATGCAGCAATACCAACAATCAGCAATTATCAGTGACTCCTAAGATTTTACGTCACAAGTCGTTGAACAAACAGGAATAATTATGCAAACGCCATCGCAGAAAACGGGTTTCTTCGAGAAACCCGTTTTCTCTTCGAGAAACCCGTTTTCTGCAAACGCCATCGCAATTTATACAAGACATTCGCTCAATTCGCTCAATTATTAAGTAGCTGGTTATAATTAAATTAAAAATGGATTTTAGGTTCGATCCCCCCTGCCCCCTTGATCTATCCATTAGTCACATCTTTCTTAACATAAAATTTGACAAAAAGAGAAAAGTGTGCAAGATGGCTCAAGGGGGTTCTATGGGGGAACTAATTTGATGAGATAGTTTCCAAGTCTGGCTGATATCATGTAACCTTCGCAGTCCCAACCAAATAGTTTTAACACCAGGTTCACCGTCGCCTTTTCTACCTAAAAACCCCC
>NZ_JACJQV010000096.1 GCF_014696875.1 Microcystis wesenbergii FACHB-1317
AGTAAACTTTACCATCTTTTAAATTCTCTATCCAATGACACGAGCGGGTATTTGACGGGATGGTCTTGGATTTTAGAAGCTCTATGTCTGTCAGGAATTTAGAAAAATGGTATTACTCAACGGATTTAGTATTACGCTTAATGGCCGAGGGATAAAAATATCCCCGACGCGGTTTAAACTAACTTTTTGATAGCCGCTACTAACTGCTCGATTTCTGAGGGCAAAGTGAAATAATGAACACAGGCACGCACACAGAGGGGGTCGAGGAGAGTTCGCAGTAAAAACCCTTGTTTTTCTAGCTGTTGCACTAAATTTTGTGGGGTGATGGCCGAGTCAATTTGAAAGGAAACTAAACCGGATTCTGGCGGAGAATTTTTTAAACATTTCACCCCTTTAATCGTCTTTAATTCTCCCCAGAGATAAGCCGCTAATTGACAGATTTTTTCGTATCTTTGTCCCCCATCACCCCAGGCGTTATGTACCGCAATAGTTGCCCTTAAACCCTCAAATTGAGGATAGGCAGAAGTGGCCACTTCAAAGCGTCTGGCATCCGGTTTCCAACCGATAGGCTGTCCTTGCTTATCTGTTTCAATACCGCGCCAACCGATAAAAGTGGGCTGTAAACTAGGGAAAATTTCGGGACGAATATACAATCCTCCCACACCGGCTGGTCCACACCACCATTTATGACCCGTAAAAGCATAACAATCGGCGGCAGTAGCGCTTAAATCCAAGGGCAAACAACCCACGGATTGGGCAGCATCCACCACCACTAAAACGGGTTGTTCGGTGACAGAATTATCATGGCAAAGCTGCGAGATTTCCTTGAGGGGTAAAACCTGTCCGGTATTCCAGAGAACGTGACTAACCACCAAAACCCTAGTTTTTGGCCGTAAATGAGCGGAAATCACTTCTATCGGGTTGCCACCGTTTAAAGTTTCCCGAATAGGACAAGTGGAGATTTCCAGATGATAACGACGGGCAATTTCCCGAACTGTGGCGATAATTCCGGGGTGTTCACAATCGGTTAGTAAAATATGTTCCCCCGCTTGCCAATCCACTCCCCAGAGGGCGATATTACAGCCCACAGTGACATCCTCGGTGATAGAGAGATTGCTCGGGCTGATTCCCAACTCCTGCGCCATTTCTTGCCTGAGAAGTTCCGTTTTTTTGGTAATCCAATCGTTTACCCGTCCTGAAAAGGGACCCTGTTGTTGGAGAAAATTATGGGCATCGATAATCGCTTCTAATCCGGCCTTGGGCAAGGTTCCCTGACCACCGAAATTAAAGTAAACTTTATTGCTAAGTCCCCGAAATTCCTGTCTTTGTTCGGCTAAATCCGGTTTACTAACGGCGCAATCGAGGCTATTTTCGTCTAAATTCTGCATAAGCGAGGAGATGGGGGGTGAGTTATCAGTTATCAGTTATCAGTTAGAAGGTGTTGGGTTTTGGGGTTTTAGGGTTTTAGTTGAATTCCCCATTTCCCCATAAGCGAGGAGATGAGGGGTCAGTAATCAGTTATCGGTTATCAGTTAGAAGGTGTTGGGTTTTGGGGTTTTAGGGTTTTAGTTGAATTCCCCATTTCCCCATAAGCGACTTCCTGACGACCGACTCGGAGAATTCTATCGACGGATTAAGTCGTAATTGTCACAATAGTATTAGAGTAGAGGAAACATACTTGGGAATGTTTTCTTTTTTTAAGTTTATTATTTTTTACTTTACTTCACTGGTCCAGGAAAGCTTAACTTTTCTCCTTGTATAGAATGCTACTGACCGATGATCTACTTCTAGACTACCAACGTTGTCAACGCCGTGGGTTTTTAAATCTCTACGGCAATAGCCAAGAAAAAGACCCTGAGCGAGATTTTTTGCTTAAATTGCGCCAGGAGAGTCAAAGTCACGTTAAAAAAGTCCTGCAAGACTCCTATCCCGATTATTGTTCCCTGACTACCCCCACCAGCGATATTTTAGCCGCCGCTAGGGAAACGGAAGCTTTGATGCGTCAGGGGGTATCCTGTATTTATCACGGAGTCCTTTTACAATCTGGCTATCCCGTCTCTTTAACCGGTTCCCCGCATTTATTAATTAAACAGGCAGGAAAGTCAAAATTTGGTGATTGGGTTTATTATCCCCTCAATATTCAACTCGGTCGCCGTCCTAAGCCTGAATATAAGATGCTGGCTACTTTTTACGCCTATTTATTAGCCAGTATGCAGGGAGTTTTTCCCAATTACGCAGAAATTGTCCTACGTCGTCATAATCGCTATCGAGTGGAATTGAATCTCTGGTTAACTAAACTAGAGGAAATAATCAAAAAGTTCGGCGAAATGGTGATTAATCACCAAGAACCAGAAGTTTTTATCTCGCGTCAGCGTTGCAGTTTATGTCATTGGTATAGTCACTGTTATGGTATCGCCCAAGCGAGTCAACATCTTTCTTTAGTCCCGGGGGTGACTCCCAGTCGTTACCAATTTTTACAGTCTTTGGGGGTTTCCACCATGGAATCCCTGGCGCTTACCTGTCCTACCCGTATGGGGGAGGGGATGGGGTTAGAGGTGGCTAATCAGTTACAATTACAGGCCCAAGCAATTATTGAAAATCGGGCCTTTCGCAAAAGCAACGGCAAAACTGCTTATTTGTCTCCCCTACCGAGGGCCGAGATTGAATTTTATTTTGATATCGAAGCGGAACCAGAACAGAATTTAGATTATCTTTTGGGGGTTTTACGGGTTGATTATCGGGTTAATACCCAGCAATTTTATCCCTTTTTGGCAGAAAAGCCAGAAGATGAAGTCAGGATTTGGCAGGAATTCTTAACCTTAGTCATGCAGGATTATCAAGCACCAATTTTTCACTTTTCTGAGTACGAAGTGGAAACAATTAAACGATTAGGTTATCTTTATAAAACCCCTTCTTCTTTGATTAATCAGTTAGTTTCTCGCTGTTTTGATCTGCACTATCATGTAGTTAATTCGGTAACTTTTCCCGTGGAAAGTTATTCTTTAAAATCCCTCGCCAACTGGATTGGCTTTCAATGGCGCGATCGAGGAGTAAGCGGGGATCAATGCGTTTGGTGGTATGACCAGTGGTTAAAAACAGGAGATCGGACTTTATTGGCGGCTATTTTACGTTACAATGAGGATGATTGTCGCGCCACCTTTATACTAAAAGATTGGCTTTTGACATACCCCACGCCGTAAACGGACGTGGATTCTTCTCGCATCACGGCTGAGAATTTCTGGCTCAACGAGTCCACTTGAATTAGATTCCTGGCGAAATCCCACCCAGAGGTGGTTCTCTCCTCAGACTTTCGCGACCTTACAGAAGCCTGTTCTCGGAGGCCCCTACGATACAGTTCAAAACCTCTAAAATAATTGGTTTCTCTGGTACTTGACGCTGAGAGCTTTTACCTATAGGAGCATTCCCCTATAGAACCCCATAACTCTAGTTTTCAAGGTGCGTTCATCGGTTGATGACTGGGTTTTTTAAGCGGTTGCTTACCCTGCCCGCTATTCTTAATATCATAGATCCTATAAAGTCGCCCTAAAAGGGCGGGGCTTTAAACCCAATTTTTCGGTCAACTTTTTAATTTGATTCTAAAGATTTATGACAAATAGGGGGGAATGTAGCCGCTACTACCCGTAGCGGCAAAGGGAAAATGATAGGCTATGGATGTGAAGACAGTCCCCTCACCCAATGGTGATCCCCATGTTCTCCCCACTTTTTCCCCTTCTACTCCTACTGCTTTCCTTCCTTAGTCTTCTCTGGTATCAAAAAACCGATAATGATATTTTTAAAGCTCTTGCCGTTAGTAGTTTGATTTTTGCAATTATTTGGGGCTTAGTTCTCGTTCATTGGTCAATTCACCTGCTGGGACTGCTGTTATTGTTAAAATTCAGAACCCCCGCTTTCAGCTTGGTGCGCGTGCCTAGATGGTGATGGTTTGACCCTAATCTTCCAACTGTCGGGTAGGTACTTCGATCGCCTGTACATCGATCGTACCGGGAGGGGTGAGAATAATAAACTTACCCCCTGCCACTTTTAATGGTTCACCACAGTTAGGACATTGGCATTCTGTGCGATTAAAACCTGTAAATTCGTAGCTACAGACGGGACAGCTATCTTCAACTAAATTGCGTCGCAACCACCAGCGAAAAATCACCCAAGCAATGACAGGGGAAATTATTAGGAATGCCACGAGAATTAAAAAACCATTGACTAACCAACCCAGTCCGATCGAGCCTAACAACAATCCGACTAAAATCAAAGATAAGAAACAACCCAAACCAGAATCATTGACAGAATAGCTGCGGAAAAAGTTGTTATTCACGGATCAACCCTCGATTCATCAAAGCTGCAATTATCTTTAACCTAACACATTCCTAACGCATTTCCCTGGTTAAATCTTCTTTTTTGCTCACTGGTTCCTCGCTCTATTCTGCCTTGGGTTTAGTTTTGATCGAGATTATCCAGATTGACATCCTCATCGCTGAGGCCGGACGGTGATGACTGGCAGCTCGAACAGATTTAACCCAAAGAACTTCGGTTGGGCTTGGGCCCTGAGCTTTTGCGTTCGACAAAAGCTCACGCCGAGGTCCGAACGGTTGAAGCGTCAACCAGATGCGCCTTCTTTGCCGAAAGTCTCAGGGCTATTTCATTCTAAAAATGCGCTTGAGTATGTCTAGCCCATGCTTACACATCCGTTCAGCTTGAGCCATATTAGGAAAGCCTAAAGAACGGTAGGAATTCAAGGCAAAATTACGGGCAACCGCGAAAATGTGAGGCAATTGGTACATTCGGAGGCGAGAATGATCCTCCCCTTGCGTCACGTCTCGAACATAATGAACCTTATTTTCGACTCCCCAATAGCCCCGAATGCGATGAGCCAAAGATTTTGCTGATTCTTGAAACGAAGCGATGTAATAGCGCGTTTCCGTCTCGATACGGAGTTTTCCCCCTTTTTTGAATTGCCGTTCAGATTCAACCCGAATCAGGGTTTGTAAGCCCGGCCAAGGTTTAATGCCATCAAGTTTGGTGCAGATGCTGACACGGCGTTTTTCGAGGCGACCATGCCCTTTACTTATTGGGACTTAAACGCTAAATAAAGATCAAATCGAGTATAATCGTTAAAGAATAAGCACTTTACGTTGAAAGAGCAGCGATGAAAGAGACAACCCCAGCCGCGATGCCCCCATGCTTTGACCGATGGTGTCGGCGGTTTGACAATTGCTTCAAAAACGAAGCGCAAAAAAACGGCTTCAGACAATATTTAGGAGGATTATTAGGGGAAAGTGAGAGGAAAAACCT
>NZ_JACJQV010000097.1 GCF_014696875.1 Microcystis wesenbergii FACHB-1317
TAAAAGTTAAACTTCAAGTTTTCATTCAGGACAAATGTACGGGTTAACTAATTTTTTTGGGAAAATTAGTTAACCCATCATTATAACATATAATTAATTTGCAAGAGTTCTAAGGTAGGTAGCAAGAGCTTTTCGACGCATAATCGCACCTTTAGTTGCAAAATAATTGAGTGTTTCATCTATGATGCCATCGGTAGTTATTAGGTAATCATCTGCATATTTTTGGGCATAATCTAAGGCAATAGTGTGCCAGTTATCTCTGGGATTAATCAAGGCATCCAATAAAAGGTATCAGCAAAAATGACTTTCATTATTATTGTTTTGGTGTGCCATAAAGATAATGATCGTGTTGTTCGGCTCCGTCGGTGGGTAAGGTTTCTAGGACTTCTGGGGGAATATCGGCGGTGAGTTCTTCAATGAATTGCCAAAAGGGTTGTTTCGGTTTGGCGGTTTGGGTTTGATGGAGGAAATCGAGGAGTTGGTGAATGGTTTCATCGGAAGCGGTTTCGATTTCCTGGAGGAGTTGTTCTTTGGCTGTCATGGCTGGTTTGGGATGGGGGGATGTTCCAGATTATAGCGCTCTCTATTATAAACAGTTGAAAAAAGTAATTGCCTTTATTTTTTAGTGGTTTTCAAAGAAAAAAGCTTCTAAATCTCGCTCTCCTTTAACAACACGCATAATTTCTAGCCCTTGCTCAGTTAAGCGATAGAAAATAATGTAGTTTTTCATCGGTAAGCCACGCAAATAGGGACGAATCTCTCGATAACTGCGCCCCATTAGAGGAAATTGGCTAAGATAACGACACTTTTTGCTAAACTCTTCTAGGAATTTCTCGCCCGCATTAATATTGGTATTAGCCAAATAATCAAGAATTTGTTCCATATCTCGAATGGCTTCGGTCGAAATGATGTATTGATCCATGAATATTTAAGCTTCACAGTTTTTTTGAAGTCTTGCTTTGAGTTGAGCGATCGCGGTTTCTCCATCAATTCCTTCGCCTCGATCTAATTGTTCGGCAGCAATATCAATTTTTTGGCCAATGCCTTCCACCCATTGTTGATATTGATCGCGTTTACTGAGTAATTGCAAGGCTTCGGCAATGATTTCGTCTGGATTGGCATAATGCCCTGTATTGAGTTTGGCTTCGATCAGTTTTTGGTGTTCGGGTTTTAAGGTTAATTTCATGGTTGTTAAGGCTTCATAATGTTTGAGCATGGTTAAGGTTCTCTAACAATTTTCTTAACTAAGTCTATGATATTGCAATGATAGTCTAGTTTAGTCTGAATTTAAGAGGTTCGGCAGAAAAGAGTCTATATTGTTCTTGAAAGTTAGGGTTAGGCGATCGCCGTTATGCTTAATAAATTTCCTGACGATGCCTGATGCTGTGGAGCTACAGAATGGAATCCTGATCTAAGTGATCAAATTCTAAGTAAAGTTATTAAAATTAGAATCTTGGAACAAAATCCGAAAGTTTTCTTGGGTGAAGTGTTTGTCATGGGTTAATACTTCTGCAATTCTCCTTTGTTTCATCACAATCATAGAAATGCAGTCTGTCAGGCTATAGCCCTTATCAGGACGTTCATCAAATAGTTGAATTCCAGCTTGTCTGAGTTGAGGCGTATAAGAAATAATTTCCATGTTCGGCTCTTGACGGATTTGAAAGTAGGTCGCAAGAGCTTTTCGACGCATAATCGCACCTTTAGTTGCAAAATAATTGAGTGTTTCATCTACAATGCCATCGGTAGTTATTAGATAATCATCTGTATATTTCTGGGCATAATTTAAGGCAATAAAGTGCCAGTTATCCCTGGGATTAATCAAGGCATCCAATAAAAAGTATCAGCAAAGATGAGTTTCATTGTTATTGTTTTGGTGTGCCATAAAGATAATGATCGTGTTGTTCGGCTCCATCGGTGGGTAGGGTTTCTAAGACTTCTGGGGGAATATCGGCGGTGAGTTCTTCGATAAATTGCCAAAAGGGTTGTTTTGGTTTGGTGGTTTGGGTTTGATGTAAAAAGTTGAGGAGTTGGTCAATGGTTTCATCGGAGGCGGTTTCGATTTCCTGTAGGAGTTGTTCTTTGGCTGTCATGGGTAGTTTGGGCTGGTGGGGATATTCCAGATTATAGAGATTTATCGGGCGATCGCCGTTATTCTTCATAAATTTCTCGACGATGGCCAATTCTGTTTACATAAATAATATATTTTTCTTTATCGAATTCGTAAATAACCCGATAATCACCTATTCTGAGCTTATAAAAACCAGACAAATTTCCTGTTAAAGACAGAGGCGAAATTTGGTCAAAATTATTTTTTAGCCATTCAATTTTTTTGAGGATTCGTATTCGTGTTGTCTGTGTTAATTGATCAAGATCGTTAACGGCTTCGGGTTCATACTTAACAGAATAAGCCATTAGATAGAAATTCCATAGCGTTGAGAAATGTCTTCTTCTGAAATTGTCGGTCTGCCTGCGATTCGTTGTTGTTGTATTGCTAATAAACTTTGCTGAAAGGAGTCTTTTACGGGTTGACCGCGATCGGGATCGTCACTGCTTAGGTCTAATTCATCATTATCAAGTTCGGGGGATTCGATAGTTTCTGAGCGTTTCGCTAAGAGGAAGTGGAGAACTTCTTGTAGAAGCGGCTCGGAGCTTTTTTCAATTTCCTGTAGGAGTTGTTCTTTGGCTGTCATGGCTGGTTTTGGATGGGGGAATACTCAATATTATAGAATATTATAGAGATTTATCGGGCGATCGCTGATTGTATCGCGGTTTCTCCATCAATTCCTTCGCCTCTTCAAGAAAGTCCCCTTTTTTAAGGCTTCGGCCGTGAGCTCAGCCGAACGGGGGATTGAGGGGGATCAAACTCGATTGCCCATTGTTGATAGCAATCGCGTTTACTGAGTAATTGCAAAGCTTCGGCAATGATTTCATCTGGATTGGCATAACGCCCCGTATTTAGTTTGGCTTCGATCAGCTTTTGGTGTTCGGGTTTTAAGGTTAATTTCAGGGTCGTTAAGGCTTGGCTTTTTTTCATTATCGGTTTATCGCTATGGAATCATCCCAGGGTTGCCGAGGCAAGAGGTTTCTCTCGTTTCTGCGGTGGGGTGGGTTTCTGGTCTGTGGAGATGGCTAAGGTGGGATGCTGGCATAGTTGTTTTTGGTGTCTTGGGTATGAAGTAGAAGTTTGGGGTTGGGAGAGTGGGGAGATTGTCAGGATATTCTGACAAAGTTTGGGCTTAAGTTGGTAAAGTTGGGGATTTTTCCCAAGTTAAGGATTTTTGCGGGAGGGTTGAGGGGCTGGAAGTTAGGCAGGGTAGGGATTTGGTGAATTTTACGAACTTTTTCCTTAAGTTGGTAAACTTTGGTTGCGTTGGGTGTTGAGACTAAATAAATTATCATTAGGATTAAAAAAAAATTCTGGTGATCGCTCTGTCTGGGTGTAATATACGGAAAATAAAAAAAAAGGAGATTTCTGGAGATATGGAAGCTGATTATGGAATTCGTATTCAACAAGGGACTATGCTGGTAATTGCCAGTAATAATGCCTACGATTTTGGTGAGCATGATTTCACAGTTACTGCATTATTTCAAACAACACAGTCAGGAATGATTATTTCCCGCAAGCCTGCTGAAGGTGGGGAAGGGAATGGAGGGTGGTGGCTTCACTTAAAGGCTAATGGGGCTATTCAGTTAAATACGGATGATGGCTTTGGCTATTACAAAGCTGTCTCTGAACCAACGAGTGCCCTTGATGGCACATGGCACAGCGTAGCAGCTATACGCCAAAACGGGAAAATTTCTATCTTTTTTGATGGAATCTCTATTTCAGTTACCCCAGAATCGAATAGGCCGACTCCCTTAGATGTTTCCAATTCACATCGACTTGTTATTGGTTACTGCGATCAACAAAGGTTGCAGTTCGTTGGGATTCTGGAAGATATATCTATCTGGAACCGAGCGTTGAATCAAGCTGAGATTAAACGAACAATGTTTAATCAGATTACACCAGAAGATCCAGACTTAGTGGGTTTCTGGGAAATGAATCGCAACTTTTTAGATACATCCCGTATCAATAATCCCGCTATTCCTGTTGGACCTGTGTCATGGGTTCCTATTTTTCACTGTGTGTGGGCAGAAACCATCAATAACTACTCGTATTGTGCCATTGATCTCAGCGAAAATCTCGTAGAAGATCATGGCATTCAGATTGACAACGGTGGAATGATCACAATTCCCCCTAATTCTGCCTATAATTTTGGTCTTGGAGAATTCACCATTACAGCCATTTTTCAGACAACTCAACCTGGAACAATTGTGTCTTGTAAGTCTAATGCAGTCACCAGTGGAGGATGGTTGCTTGCTTTAGAGGAAAATGGCTGGTTTAGAATGAAATTCTGGAATAATGACGGTCGCTATTTTAATGTTTTTTGTTCTAGAGTAAACAAAGATGCACTTGATGGTCAATGGCATCACATAGCATTTACTCGAAAACCGGGTACAGATTGGTATAAATTTTTCTTTGATGGTCAAATCGCAGGATTAGTTAACATTGAAATAGATAATGCCAGAATATCTGTTATTCAACCCTACTTTGATATTCATAATTTTGATCGGGTTGTTATTGGCAATTGTGACAACGAACGAGAAGCCAATCGGCAATTTGTGGGAATCATAGAGGATGTTACGATTTGGAACCGAGCTTTGGATGAGGCTGAAATTCAGCGCACTCGTTTCAACGAGGTCACACCGAACGATCAGGGCTTGGTGGGTTTTTGGAAGTTGGATCAAAATTTTGATGATTCTTCGCCAACAAGAAACAATGGGTCAGGAGCAGGATCTGTTAAGTTTGTTGAAGCAAAACGTCAGCAAACGCTGAAAATTGCTGAAGGGACAAGCTATCTTTATGGCGTTGCCCTTGATAAATCTAAGTCTTCGGTTACGTTTCCAGAAGGGGCTTTAGTTAAGGTTTTTCGTCCTGATGGAACACAACTAGAGCAAGACTCAAATACAGACGATCTTTTTGTGAAAATGAATGGTGATTCGGTTTGGGCATTTACAGTGAAGAACCCACAAGCAGGTGACTGGAAGTTTGCTGTTGAATGTCCTACTTCGACACCATTTTTATTGAGTATTCAGACGACTCCTTCTAAGGATGTTGCTCCCACTATTGGTAATGCCCTACAAGAGCTTTATGTGGATGTCCCCGCTACTCCTACCCGAGCTTTTTTCACATTGGAAAATAGTGAGGTTTCAACTTCAGATTCATCGGGATGGACTGATGTGGCAAAATGGACTGGGGCAACAGCCGCAGGACTATTGACGTTAGCAGCCTTAGCCTTGGGAACTATTACTCTACCTGTAGCAGTATTAGGTGCGACTGTAGCAGTGGGTATTAATATTATCGGAACTACAATTGCACTGGATAAAGAGCTTGACTTTGAGAAAAAAAGTGACTTATTAGGTAGGCAAGTGGGCATTGGTGACTTCTCATTTGAAAAATATGGTCAAAATTCCTATTATTACGGTGTTTATGACAATCTTCGTAATTACCAGAATGAAAGTGTAAGTTATACCTCTCAAATTAAGATTGACGCAGATACTCCCTATTTATACGCTGTTCTCACCCAAAATGATAACTCCATTGATTTTCCAGTAGATGTGGTTCTAAATATTCAAGCACCAGATGGAACTAGCTACAATCATGATATCCAAAATGAAAACTCGTTGGCGATCACATCCAATTCTTCAATACGTTGCTTGATTATCAACAATCCTCAATCTGGATCATGGAATATTTCTATTAATGCTCCAGAAGGCGTAAAATTTCATTGTGAGCTTGGTACAGTTCCTTCTAAGGATGTATTTGATACTATCGCTGACACTTATAATGTTCAGAATGACGCAATAGATCAACTTGTCCCTCCCTTTACTGGAATAACAGATGCCATTTTAATTGGGAATAAAACCGATAATGTATCAGTTCCTGCGAAAGATTTGTTATATCTTTTTACCACGGTAGCATTAGGTCAAGATTCTGTTAGCGTAGGTTCTCAACAAATACCATTAACGCAAGAACAAGAAAAACTATGTGGAAGAACTTTTGTTAGTGATTTGACTAAGATATTTACGAGAAAAAGGTCTGTTGAAGACATGGTAGTTGAAGACATGGTAAACGAAGAGGTAATGCCCATCGTAGCCACCACAACTAAAAGAAGAAAGACCGAGAAAATACCTGCTTTAGTTACTTGGAATTTTGAAGGATCTAAGTTTGATAATAGCGGCCGTAGCCCCTGGACTCCGATTTCACACTGGTTTACTCAACAAGAAGATCAAGAAGGTGTTAAAAAATTTCCTTACGAGGTTTACATTGCTTGTTTGCAAGAATGCGGAACCCTTCCTTCAAATGTGGAATTGATGGAGGAGGATGTTGAAGGGATAAGAGGACTTTGTAGATATTCTTGGAAAGTTAACGCTTCGCCGGAATCAGAAAGGGTGACTAGGGCAGGAAGCCGTCTTCCTGTACAGATTCTTTATTATCCCTGGGACACAAGAGGTAATCGAGTTAATCTTGCGATAGTTTCAAGAATGATTTTTTCTAGTCTTTATATTCCTCCTTTGAATGACAACCTACGTCCTTTAATTGGTATCCAGTATCTCGGAAGCCATTATTTCTCTATTCATGCAGCAAGTGGTGGTGGTGGAGATGCTGTGACATTGTTGAAGGGAGCATATCAGGAAGTTAGCAATTCTCCATGGTGGGTAGCAGGTGATTTTAACGTAGAACCTGATGAATTACAGGGCAGACTTAATCAACAAGTACCTCTCATAAATCCCATTATTTGTCCACCTAATGACATAACACGGCCAAAATCTGGAAAACACCTAGATTATGTCGTCCGTGAACCAGATGCTCAAAAAATAGTGGGGGATGTCTTCTTCTCTAAATATGATCAGATAGCAGATCATCGTCCAGTTTTCTATACTTTAGAGTGATCGCCGATCGCGTAGGGTGCATCCCATGCACCTTTTACCTTTTCAAAATACTAAAATCTAAATTGCGATGCCTTACATTTCCGTAACATCTCCCGCATTATTCATTGCCCATACCGTCAGGAGTTGTTATCGTACCCAAATCAGATCCATAAAAACCTTCAACAATCAATTAATAGATACGGAAAAACAGGGCAATCTTGGAATTTTAAATAAAACCCCTACCGCATGGGATAATAACGAATATAATCACAGTGTAAAGCATAATCTCATTCATCTCGAATTAATGGTATATCCAGCCCTTTCAAATTAGCTGCTAAAATTGAAGAGGAAACCAACCCAACAGTGCGATCGCCGATCTTGTAGGGTGCGTTTCTTAACGCGCCTTTTGTGTTTTATATGCGTTACGCTACCCTAACCCCTCCTACCGTTATTCATCGTCAATATTATCAGGAATAATGGGAATTTCTACCATTCCCCCAATCGGTCAGATAAAGCCCCTGATAAACCGATAAACCCTAGAAAACGGCCAATCCTGCGGTTTTAAACCTAACCCATACCGGCCTGGATTGTCATGGGTATCATCACAACATAAAGATTCAATCCCGTAAACTGCCTTACCCAATATGCCCTTTTTCTCTTAATTGTGATTTTTATAAAAACTCAACATTTCTATACATATAATCAGGGTCTAAACATTCCCAAATCAAAACTAAATTGCTAATAATCTTTCCGATAGATTGACCTTGACGCGAATAAATAATACCACAATGTTCCAATCCCATTGAAGACAAAACCAGAAAATCATCATCAAAAGTGAAAACAACTCGGCCTTGCGACAAAGCATAAGCTAATTGGGGTTTGCTGAATAATGGTAAAACCCTTTTAAAATAAGGCTTTTGACCTGTTAAAGTCCGATGTTAGTGCAAGAAAATAGGATTGGGACTTTCAAAAACCTTGCATTATCCTTCTTGTAGTACATAGCTTAGTACAAAAAACAATGGCAACAAAGCCCGAAACGACCGGCTCCTGACTCCTGACTCCTGACTCCTACCCCCAGGAAAAACTTTTTCAGCAGACCCTAATTGCTCTTTATCAGAAGCCCCAATTAATCCCTCTTCAGGAGACGTTGTAATATCAATCCCTCTCATCCTTAAACCTTTGGCGATCGCATTAGAGACACTTTCATCAAGATGAAACTTCAGCTTATTGGCCATTATTCCCCTTTAAAATTTTTTCGACCAAAGAAGGCTGATCCCCTTGTAACTGTTTAGCAAAATTTTCGCTGGCTTCAATATCTTGGCGAATTTCTTCTCGATGATCATGGTAATACGCTAAAGCCGCATAAACATCAGCTAAAGTAATTGTTGGGTAATTATAAACAATTTCATCAGGAGACATTGCCATTTTTTCATGCCAGATGACAATATCTCGTACTTTAATACGGTGACCCGCAATACGAGGTTTGCCCCCACAAACACCAGGTGTTACTTCAATGTGTTGTGTAAAAACTAAAGATGACATAATCGTTAATTTAATTTATTTCTATGGATTGTAGCATTTTTCTTAAAAATGCGATCACTGCTCGTGTCGGATGTGTTACTTAACGCGCCTTTTATTGCGGCATCAGGAATACTTGTATCATCGCCAAGCTTTTGAGCAGACAGGAATTACAGAGCCAGTCCGTTGAAATTAGCCGTTAAAATTAAAAAGGAAACCAACCAAACAGCAAACTATGCTAAAAACCATCGAAGGCATTTATCAGGATGGACAAATCCGCTTCACCGAACCACCGCAAGATATTGGCGATCGCATTAGAAACACTTTCATCCAGAGCGATCGCTATCTTCTTGTTAATTAAACTTTAAAATTGCGATCGCTGTTTTGATTTAGAGTAAAGAGCAAAAAGACGATCATTTTTCTTGTTAAAATATTAAGTCAGTAATCAAGCTATAATTAGCGAATGAACAAAAAACAGCAAAAAACCTATGATGCTATTTTTGTTGATCCCATCCGCCGTAACATCGTTTGGGATGATGTCGTTAACTTAATTCAGTCATTGGGAGGTATCATTACTCAAGGTGATGGCTCAAGAGTGCGATTTGACCTAAACAAAATTTCCCTTAATATTCATTCCCCTCACCCTCAAAAAGAACTAAAAAGATACCAAGTTAAAGCTCTTCGTGAATTTCTAATTAAAGCAGGAGTAGATTAATGCGATACAAAGACTATGAAGCTGTGATTGAATACGATGAAAGCGATCGCTTATTTTTTGGTCGTGTTATCAATATAGAAGATATTATCGTTTTCGACGGTCTTTCCGTTGATGAGCTAGAACAGGCCTTTAAAACCGCCATTGAACAATATTTAATGGATTGTCAAACCCTCAATAAAATTCCTAATCAACCGACCTATTCCTTATCTTCTCATTAGCTCAATATTAAGGAGCGATCGCGCTTTTTAATGAATAATTATTAACCATCGATTAATTGGCGATCGCCGTCTTCCTATTGATTAAACGTTAAAACCGCGATTGTTTTGGTTTTTGAAAGAGCGATCGCTGTGCTAACCTAATGGATAGAAAGTAATCTACAAGCGATCAGTTGAAGCCATGAGTGAAGCCGTTGTAACACTTCTTAGACAGTTCAAAAAACTTTCAGCTAGAGAAAAATCTGAGTTCCTTTCAGCCAGCCTGAGTCCGACTGGAGACTATGGTGATTGGAGTAATGATGATGCAGTTCTTTTTGCCGCTCAATCGTTTGCTCGTCTAGATGCAGAGGAGGAAGCAGATGGGGAATCCGAAGCCAGTTCGTAGCGAAGTTTGGTTGATTGATTTTGGGATAGCAGCAAAAGTACGCCCCGCTCTTGTTGTGAGTGAACCTTATGGAGATGAGGATCGAGCTTTGATTGGTGTGATTCCTCATACAACTAGTATCAGAGGCTCCCAATATGAGATTCAGATCGACCTTCCCTTTCTGAAAAGAAAAGGTGCCTTCCTACTTCAGGGTTTTGTAACCGTTCCTCCACCCTATTTTGTGAAAAAGCTTGGAATGCTATCGGAATCACAGATGAAATTAATTGAAAACGGGCTGAAAGATTGGCTCCGCCTTTAATAATCGTCATATAAACCTTCGTCTTCTGGGGCATAACTATTCAGGACTGAAGAATGAAGGCGATCGCTAACCAACGTTTTGGGCTGAATGGTGATCACCCACTTCCCTTTTTGAAAATGATGTTTTAACAAAACGCCCTTACCTCAAAAAAGAATGGTGTATTTACGTTATCGAAAACGGGAGCATCTCATTTATGCAAGTGAGTAATTATACTTGTCCCTAAAACTGGTTTCTAGCAAGACTTTCAAAATAGCTTGACATAAAACCTGATTTAGGGGTTACAAAGGTGAGATGCTCCCATCGAAAACCTTATTCGCTGTGAACCTCAAGAAGATAATCGTTTTCGCTTTTGGGCGCAGATAAAAGAATTTGGCGATCGATACCTGAGAGTCATTACTCTAGAAGATAAGCTGACTATCCACAACGCCTTTCCAGACCGGACCTTTAGACCATGAAGATTAACTACTACCCAGAAACAGACTCCCTTTATATCCACCTTGCAGACAAATCCAGTGTTGATAGCCAAGAAATTTCAGAAGGAGTCGTTGCCGATTACGATGAATTAGGGAACCTAGTCGGTTTAGACATTGATAATGCCAGCAAAAAAGTGCAACTCGGTGAATTTATTATCAATCAACTCCCCCTCGTCCCCCTGAAGACATCTGCATAAGTTTAAGTAAATTAGGGAGAAATGAAGCGGCGATCGGCGTGTTACTCTAAATGATTTTTAGTGACCACAACTTTTAACCCATTCCCTTAAGGCTCTTCTCGACTTTGTGTGATAATTTTTGCTGATGGAATCGTGAAATGGTTACTGGGCAAGACTTTTAGGACTATTTTGCGGATATTCTATCAGTATAGACCTCGTTTCCACACAAAAACCAGAAGAGCCCCTTTTCAAAACACTTAAATCCAAATTGCGATGATCGCCTAAAATTGAGGTTTAATATAATCGTCCCAAGCTCTAAGTAGATAGACAGCATCTTCGTTTGAAATCCTTCCCAATTTAGCAAGCAGTAAGTTTTTTTCCAAGCAATCAAGACGGGATAAACGTACAGTAGAGGGAACCCTCAAACCACTATTGGCCCAATCTTTTAATAATATGTCTGTTTGTGTTCGGGGCATTGCTGAGGTTACTGCCGTTACAACCACGTCATCTCCGTCAACCCAAAGAATCAACACAGGTCTTTTTTTTGATGATGTACCATCAGTAAATAGAATTTTGGCAACCCAGAACTCACCTCCTTTAATAATCGTCATATAAACCTTCGTCTTCTGGGGCATAACTGTTCAGAAAAGAAGAATGAAGGCGATCGCTAACCAAGGTTTTGGGCTGAATGGTGATCACCCACTTGCCTTTACCAATTCCTTGCACAATAGAACTGGGAAGATTGAGTTGCTCCCCTTCTTCAATTTCTACTTCAAAAGCTAATTTTAATAACTGATTTTTCATAAAACAAAAGCACCTATAATATTGAAAATGTTAGCACAGAGTGTAGAAGCATCAGTGATCGCCATCATCAAAAGTGAAAATGACTCGGCTTGGCAATAAAGCATCAGCTAACTGTTCCTCATTCAGAAGCCCCAATCAGTGCTTTCTCTGAAGACATTGTAACATCAATCCCTCGCATCCTTAAACCTTTGGCGATCACTAATGACTAACATGGTACACCCAAGAAATGTCAATTCCATCCCAACCTAAATACACCTGTAAAGAATGTTAAGTTTTTACCCCATCAAATCCTGACATTAATCCGTATTGTTTCAATTTTCGTTCAATCCTGATGTATTTCTGCTGATAACTGCTTCACTTTTCTAAAGGATTCAATTATCCCACTAATCGAAAAGCAGCATCAATCGGCAATTGTAACGGAAATGGTTGATTCCAGCGTTTCGAGAAAAATAAAATCTCCAAATTCTCAATCTCCCCAGAAGTCGGATTTAGACGAGCGACAATTTCATCCCCAATCTCCTCCGACTCTTGATCTGCATAGGGAGAACAGACATCTACATAAAGAATATCTCCCGTCGGGTCATAGCGAAAAGTTAGATTTTTTTCCATACCATTATTCCCCCTGTAATTTTTCGGGCTGTGTATATAGTCACGATCCAATGACGACTAAGATTAGATTGGGAAACCACCACCACAATTAAAAATCGTCCCGTCCGAATCGTTGAAAACCACTTAGAAAATAACAACGCCTTTTCATCGCGATCGCTAGAACGAATTAAATCTGGATCAGCTAAAGTCTGGGCTAATTGCTCCTCATAATCGGGTAATGTCCCTGGATGGCGATCAATAATATGCTGTTCTCGCTCATCGGTTAATTCAACCTCTACCTCTAAATAACTACAGAAAAAAGACCTTGCCAAATTTTCTTCATGTCTCCAAAACTGATCTTAAATTTAAAAACCAAAACTTAATCATCGGCGATCGCTGCTTCCAATATCAGAGACATGAAACGTGAAAACAACTCAGCCTTGCGACAAAGTATAGACTAATTGCTCTTGATCAGAAGCCCCAATCAGTCCTTCCTCTGAAGACATTGTAACATCAATCCCTCGCATCCTTAAACCTTTGGCGATCGCCTGAGAAACCCCTTCATCCAGTGCGATCGCCGATATTGTAGGATGCGTTACGCCACGCTAACCCATCCTATCTTTACTGCTATAATTAGCTCCAAAGACCACCATAACCAACTAAAACCATGACTCAAGCCACCTTTGCAGAAATACTAGACGCAACCGAACAACTTCCCCCAGAAGCTCAAGAACAACTTATTCACATCTTGAAAAGTCGCCTGCGAGACCAAAAAAGAGCCGAATTAATTAAAGACATTGAAGAAGCTCAACAGGAATACGCTCAAGGTCAATGCCAATCCGCAACCCCTCAACAACTAATGGAAGAGATCCTTGCATGAGTTTTGTGTTATTGCGCTCCAATGTGTTTATTAGAAACGCTCGTAAAATTATCAAAAAACAGCCTTCGTTCGCTCAAAATATTCAAGACACCTTAGAATTATTGCAAATAGACCCTTTTCAACCTAGATTAAGAACCCACAAATTAAAAGGGGAACTCAAAGAATCCTATGCTTGTAATGCAGGCTACGATTTGAGAATTATCTTTAAATTTGTTGATCATGAAAATCAGCAAGCCATTCTTTTGGAATCTCTTGGAACCCACGATGAAGTTTACTAGGGTGATCTTGTAGATTATTTTACTATCCATATCACAATCCCAATAACTTGGAGCGTGGCGGTGACAACAATTGGCAACTACAATAGATTGTTGTAACAGTCGTTCAGTTATGGAATACCGATGGGATGAAGCAAAACGACTTACTAATCTTCGTAAACACGGTATAGATTTTGCCGATGTTCCCGCCTTTTTCGATGGGTACATTTTAACGGTTGAAGATGATCGTCTCGATTATGGAGAGCAGCGTTTTGTTACATTGGGTTTACTAAAAGGGCGAATTATTGCCGTTGTCCATACCGAACGTGAGGATTACACTCGTATTATTTCTGCAAGAAAGGCAACGAAATATGAACAACGAACCTACTTTAAGCAACTCTCAAACTGATTGGCAACGATTAGACGCAATGAGCGATGAAGATATTGATTTGTCAGACTGTCCAGAAATTACACCCGAAATGTTTGGGAGAGCCGTAGTGCGGCGAAGTGTCCCCGTAATCAGGGCCAAAGCTGAAGTTACTCTCTCCATTGATAATGATGTATTCGAGTGGTTTAAATCTCAGGGAAAAGGCTATCAAACACAGATCAATGAGTTGCTCCGAGCCTATATGGAAGCGCACCAATAACCAATAAAAAATGCGATCGCTGTAGCTACTTCCACTTTCCATAATTTTTAATGTTAGAGTCGAATCGCCCCCTTTAGACTTTGCTATGGGTGCGATTGAAACCACTGGTATCCTCAACACCCAAGGGCAAATTCAACTTGATCATCCTATTCCCCAAGAAAAAGATCGGTTTGTGCGCGTCATTCTTTTGATGTCGGAGGATGAACTGAAGGAAAAAAACTGGCTAGATAGCGTTTCCCATAACCCTAGCTTTGCTTTTCTGCATGATCCCGAAGAAGATATTTATACTCTAAACGATGGACAACCGGTAAGCAATGAAGGGTAAAATCGTTTTAATTTTACCTGGGACGATTTATCTTCCAGTAAAGTTCGCCCTGCTTATTGCCTAACCAATCAAATTGGAAGCTATCAACACATTATCTTTGCCCTAATTACCAGTCTTAATTGTAGATATTTTGTCCGATATTCTACGTTCCTAAAAAAATACGATCACTGATTCCTTATTGCGGCAAGAGGAGGGATTAGATCATCGCCAAGCTTTTGAGCAGGCCAGAATTACAGAGTCAATCTTTTGAAATTAGCTGATAGAATTAAAGAGAAAACGAAGCAAACAGCAACTTATGCTAAAAACAGGGCAACAGTTTTTGATGCCTTCAACCAGTCATCTTCGCTCATCAGACCATAAACAAGCAAAATTATCTGTATATTTAATCACTCAATCAGAAGCTTTTACCTTTGAAATAGCAGTTTTCAAATAGGAAACTACCTCATTAATTGCCACTTCTGACGCTTTTTTACTGGCTCTTTCGACTAATTCCACCTTACCCGATTTGAGAGATTTACCCGTGACAATGCGATAGGGAATCCCAATTAAATCCGCATCTTTAAACTTAACTCCTGCACGTTCATCCCGGTCATCTAAGAGGGTTTCAATGCCAGCTTGATTTAACTCATTGTATAAACTTTCGGCGGTTTTTACCTGCTCGGCATCGGCTAAATTAGGAATAACCACAATCGCTTGATAGGGGGCAATAGCTACGGGCCAAATAATGCCATCTTTATCGTAGGATTGTTCTACGGCTGCCTGGGCTAAACGCGATACTCCTATACCATAACAACCCATACAAATGGGGGTAGATTCTCCCGCTTCATTAGTATAAAAAGCATTCATGGCTTGAGAATATTTATATCCCAATTGGAAGATATGACCGACTTCAATTCCTCTAGCACTTTGCAAGGTTTGATTGGGATCGTGAATAGCTCGATCGCCTACCCGGGCTTTGCGTAGATCGACGATTAATTCTGGTAAGATAAAATCTTGACCCCAATTGGCTCCCACTACATGAAACCCGGTTTCATTAGCACCAGTGATAAAGTTTTCTAAGTCTGTCACTGTGTTGTCTGCTATACGTAAAAACTTAGGAGCGATATCGCTGGCTTTTTTGAGCAAATTATCTTCTAAGTCGGGAGCAATATAACCTAAAGGTAAGGGTTGAGTTGCCCATTTCTGTTGAGCGACAGCATCGGGTATTTTTAAAGCCAAAATTGTTTTAGCATTGTAACGGCTCGCCTGTCTAACTAATTCATTTTGTAGTTTAACTTCGTTGACCTCTTGATCACCGCGAATGCTCACCAAAACTAAAACAGTTATGCCGCTATCATAAACCACTTCGTAGAGAACATTTTTGACAATGGCAGTGGCAGAACAATCGAGAAATTTAGCTAAACTTTCGATCGTGTTGGTGTTAGGAGTCTCTTTTTTAGCCAACTTTTTAAAGGGAGAAGCCACTTTATCTGCTGGTAAAGAAACTGCTTTTTCCACATTAGCCGCATACTTTTCATCGGCAGTAAATAAAACCTCATCTTCTCCAGCATCAGCTAAGACCATAAATTCTTGGGATGCGGAACCGCCAATCGCTCCAGAATCGGCTTCTACTGCCCGAAAAGCTAACCCACAACGGCGGAAAATATTGCGGTAAGCTATATCCATCGCTCGATAGGTTTTCTTTAAACATTCCTCGTCGAGATTGAAAGAATAGGCATCTTTCATAATAAATTCCCGTCCCCGCATTAAACCAAAACGAGGGCGAATTTCATCGCGAAATTTAGTTTGAATCTGATATAAATTAACCGGTAATTGTCGATAGGAACGAATTAAATCACGAGCGACGGCAGTAATTACTTCTTCGTGAGTCGGTCCTAATCCTAACTCCCGGTTTTGCCGGTCCGTCAGGGCAAACATAATCCCTTCTGCTTTTGTGTAGGTGTCCCAACGGCCTGATTCTTGCCAGAGTTCCGCCGGTTGCAGTTGGGGAAGTAAACATTCTTGGGCGCCGGCTTTATTCATTTCTTCCCGGACTATCTGGGAGACTTTCTGTAAAACCCGCCACATCAGGGGTAAATAGGCGTAAATGCCGCTGCCAATGCGACGAATGTAACCGGCACGGACTAAGCATTTATGACTAGGGATTTCCGCCTCGGACGGGTCTTCCCGGAGGGTGACAAAAAGCTGTTGAGAGAGTCGCATCCTACCGATATCCTTTTGAACAGAAGACTTTCTATTATCTCATTAAAGGAGAGCGACTGCAATTATCAATTACTTGTGTTGACAAACAATAACAGCGATCAGTGTACCGATTCTCAGGTATTTCCCCTCATAACTTGAGACTGGTTGGAGAAGCATTGAACCTTAGTTGCAATTGCCTAACTCCCTTGTTCTCTACTCTAGGAAATATGAGCGTTCAGGTTGATCGCTGTTATCGTCGTTATCGAGACAGAATGTAACTTTAACAGGGTTTACTCCTTTGTGAACTTGACCTTTATAACCTTGCCAGTTGATCTGTCAGGGAAGCTTTTCTCTTTAGCCTCAATTATTAATATAACATCGGATCGGAGCTAGAAGTCTTTCTCTTAATTAAAGTTTACATTACTGGGATCAAGGAAAAGCTTAGATGTTTTGACGCTTGACCGACCATAACTCTTATTATTCAAAAATTATGGCAGCAGTGACCTCAACAGTAGTCAAAGAAAGCGCAGAAGAATTAACTAACTCAACAGACCAAAGAAGCAATCACCGCTAGGGAAAAAGACAAACTGCCGCTAAAGCAAGAAAAAGCTCCCACCCTCAAGGTGATAGCTAAAAGTTGATGGCATCATAGAAACACAGTGCCGAGCTGCTTGTGTAAATATCGTGAGCAAGGCAACGAAAAGAACTTTATAAAGTGAATCGGAACGATCCCTTAAACTTCCCGTTGCCGAGGTCCCAGTGAGATAGGTGAGTAGTATGCTTATCCACAGGGAGGCTTGATTTGGGCGCTATATATACAACCAGTCTCAATGGCTGGCTGGTACGAATTATCGTGTCTGACTTCAAATATGTTCTTGTTCCCCAAACTGAAACATCTTTGGCCTGTTTGCCGACAAGATACAAAGCTGAAATGATTGTGGCATCCGAGGCGATGCGGACGGCGAATGGGATTGATATCGCCCCTAAAGAACTCTTCGCCTTCACCATGAACTGCAAAGTTCTTGGCGCTATGAGTTGGACTCTGGTAAATGCGTAGCCATCTGAAGATTCTCCCTGCTTGAGATAGTCACTGCTTAGTCTTTCAATGATATCGAGATCAATTTCATGATCTAGCACTTCTGAAGGGGGGTGCGTCGGCCTGGAAAATCCCAAGAAACTGTGATCGGCAAATACGTCCTCAGCAGCGTAAGCCGTTTCTATTTGACCCATTTCATCTATGGTTATATGCCCGGGCCCGTGAAACCCATTAAAGTGATTGCTTACTGAATAGCAATATGCTCCTGCGTGTTGGATTAACAATGGATCCCCAGGACTCTGGCCTTCTAAATTGGTCGATGGTAGCAATATATCGCCGGCAAAACAAAGTGGCCCTCCAATAGCATCGTTCCCTTGAGTAGGCAGGGTGCGATGATTGCGATCGATAATTTGGTGGCTCCATGAGAGGAGAGTCACCTTGATTAGCTGGTCGGAGCCAACATCAACAATAGCCCAACGTCTGCCCCGCATCTGCTTAAGCTCGCGGATACGAGTCAACAAGGCGACGGCATTACCAACCAGTGCGTGTCCAGGCTCGACTATGTACTCAATACCGGGTAACAAGTGTTTCTTTAATGCTTCTGTGTACTCTGGGATTGTTGGAAACTGTTGCCCGTCATGAAAGTCAATGCCAAACCCACCGCCAAGATTTAGTTTTCTCATGCAATGATTCGAGCTGGCTTCGATTAAGTTTTTCAAATGATGAATAAACTGAACCGAATTATTAAATGCCGATACATTATCCATCTGAGTTCCAATATGGATATGCAAGCCAGCTATAGGTAGTTTGCAACTGGCCAGAGCATCTGGCAATTCCTCGGATGGGATGCCAAACTTACTGTTAGGCGAGGCGTGAGAAACCAGATCCTGCCAATCAGTATTGTGGAAATATTCCACCGGTTTTTCTGGGTTAACCCGAACCAGCAAGCTCCCACTCCAATCCTTGCCATAAAGCTTATGTTGAAGGTCATCTAATATAGCTTGGGAGTCAGCAACTACTGTTGAGCCTCCATCGAGGAGATCTACCATTAGCTGGCGGTCGGGTGCTGGACTGTTGTATGTGATCCGATTCAACGGGAATCCGCAAGAAAGGGCCAACTCAACTTCATATTTAGAAGAGCAGTCTGCGGAGCATCCCAGGGATGCCAGTTCATTCAGAATCGCCATCGACGGATTAGCCTTGATCGGGTAGGCAACCTGAGATGGACTGCCGACAAGCTCCACAAAGTGGGACAGGTTCCGACGAAGCTGACCGACGTCCAGTATGTAGAGAGGAGACCCATGGCGTTTTGCTATCTCCTCGATGTCAATTGATCGCGTCCAAGTTTCCATAATCCCTTCTATAATCTCGCTTTTGTCCAACGCCTAGCATCACCCGCAAACAGCGATCAGTTGATCGATTCTCAGGTATTTCCCCCCACTACTTGGGACTGGTTGGAGAAGCATTGAACCCTAGCTGCAATTGCCTAACTCCCTTGTTCTCTACTCTAGGAAATATGAGCGTTCAGGTTGATCGCTGTTATCGTCGTTATGCCACCCTATCGAACCATACCAAGTAAGGAAGAACCTTTTTTTTTAGCTTCAATTATTAATGTAACATCGGATCGGAGCTAGAAGTCTTTCTCTATAATCAAAGTTTACATTACTGGGATCAAGGCAAAGCCTAGATGTTTTGACGCTTGACCGATGGATAATTTAGGTTACACTTCTGGCTGCAGGGAAATTAATTTTGCACAACTACTTGTAAGCTAAAACCCATCTTAGATGCGTTTTAGCTTATTAAGCCAACCCTACTTAAGCAATCAAACCAGAGAGGAGATTAAGGCAAAAATTAATAGGGCTACGGTGGCGGGAATGTTCAACGGAACGAGCGAGCGGCTGTTAATAGCCTTGAACTCAATCAACCACCACCACAACCACCACAACCGCCACAACCGCCGCCACCGCCATCACTGCCGCCGCCACCGCCATCACTGCCGCCACTGCCGGCATCACTGCCGCCACTGCCGGCATCACTGCCGCTACCACTGCCGCTACCACTGCCGCTACTAGCAGCGGCTATGGGAGTCAGCATTTGATACAGGTCTGCTAAAGCCATATCCGCCATCAGAACTGTTGCTCCAAACAACGCCACCGCAAGTACAAGTTCAGAATCGCTGCTATTGGCTGTTTTTAAATGTTGTAAGCGATTTGTTAAATCATTAAAAATGATCTCTCCATAACGGCTGCGCTGACGCTGTGGTTTGACAAAAAACCTTGCTCCCAAAACTAGAAGCCCAAATATACAGATGAGAAGTAAACCAACGGGCTTATCGCGAGAAATTCCCACCGCCATTTTGCACAAGCCTATTCCTAGAAGAATAACCACAATCAATGATGGATAAATTTGCGCTTTCAATGCTTGGGCATCGCTCAGAAACAAACCAAGCTGTTCTAGGCGGGAACGAATGCTATCTTTCATTCCTGTAGACTTCTGGAAAACCTGTTTAATTGCCCCATCAGTGGCCAAAATATCTTGGGCGACCGCCTTTTCTACAGGATCGGCAATAGCATCGCTCTTTCCTGTCACCACCAGTTTGCTTTGTGTTCTTCCAAATGGTGATTTTTCTTTTAATACCTCCACATAGCCTTGTTTTACCAAACTGGTGATTGCGGCCATAATCAGGCGATGATTGCCACCCGCCAAGAAAGCTATCTCGTAAGTATTTAAATCAGGTTGCTGCTTTGTATTAGTGCTAACTAGGCACAGGGAAAAACGTAGCCAGGCTGCCAAAGCGATTCCCATCACTCCTAGGGAAATATAGAAGGTTAAAAATTCCGGACCTGTAAAATTCATTGGGTTAGGAATTTGGGAGATTATCTGACAGCCAGTTATCATCAGTGAAAGGAAGGCTAAAAAGGTAAAGATGCCTATTTTTCGCAGTTGTGGTTTGACGGAGACTGGGAAATTAGGTTTTGACAAAACCCAGCTTTGTTGAGTGTTGATCCGGATAAAATGCAAATCTCGCCCGAATCGGTCTTTGGGTTTAGGCCAAATATCTATTGGAGGAATATGTCCAAAAAACTGTTCGTAACTTTCTAGCGTCTTGCTATACCAACTGCCAAATTTTAATTGCTCGGATGAACCCCCACGAGTCGGTTCGTGATGTAATGTGGTTTGCAAAATTTTGGGACAGAACTCTTGCCAGTACAATCGCGTATAGGTCAGATGTAAATGCCAAACTTGATCGATTTGGTCGGATGGCGTGACTGGATGTCCTGCTGCAACGGCTAGAAATATAAACTTTTTGTATTCCTCGATCACTCTCTGAGTATAGCCCAATGACCAGCCGTTATCTCTTGCTAATCGTTGGCTGAAAGATAATTGACTATCTGGCCGATCCAAGGCAAATGCCTGAATTCTTTTGTATAGCTCTGTCTGTTGAAAGTTCATCGTCCCTAATGGGCTATCCATAAACCGGGCCTCCCGAAAAAAACTGTTTCTAGTCGTTTATTTAGGCCGAAGAGGCTTAACTATGCGTGAAGTTTAAATTTCTTTACAAAAAGCTGGATGCTAACTATCCCTCTTTCAACTGGGCAATAAGTCTCGGAAACCGAAAAGAAAGTTGAGGAAACTGACAGAACCGGTTAGGTGAGGATAAAATACCAGTGGTCGCTTTAATATCACCTGAATAGTCGGTTTTTTGTGTCTTTCCCGAGACTATCGGCTGCTACCACTGGTTTGCTGTTGTTTGTTGTTGTAATCCGAGGAAATATAGTTCTTGCGTTCCCAAGCGCCTGAACTGCATTCGTCTCTATAGTAACAATTGTAACAGACAATACTCATTTTGTGTAAAAAAAAGTAAACAATTTGGTAAAAAATTATTTTTTGCGGTAATCCTCAACCCTCTGAGGACAGCCCCAGATTACCGTTTCCTGTTTGTAAACCACCATACCTGGCTTGGCGCCCTTGGGCTTATAGACGTATTTGGGACGGGTATAGACGACGGGAACCTGTTCACTATGGCGAGCGCGGCTATAATAAGCGGCGTAATCGGCGGCAAATTGCAGATCGGCGGCTTCTGGAACTGTACCGGGGGTTAAACGGAGTAAAACGTGACTACCGGGGATTTCTTGACTATGAAACCAGATATCGTAATCGCTGGCGCTACGAAAAGTTAGCCGATCATTTTGACGGTTATTTCTGCCAATCCATAATTCTATTCCAGAGGGAGTAGTAAAGCGCATGGGTTCGGATTCTTTATTATTCGTCCGATTACGCTGGTAATTGCTTTCTAGATACTTTTGTTGAATTAATTCTTCTTGTATCTCGTCTAATGCCTCTAAATCTTCGCCGCTGCTATAATTTTCTAGTTGACTTAAACTCGATCGCACCTGTTCGAGATAATTAATTTCACTAACCACTTCCTCTAATAAAGGTTCCACCGCTAACCGCGCTCTTTTTAATTTCTGATGTTGTTTATACAAATATTGGGCATTCTGTACGGGATTTCTTTCGGGATCGAGAGGAATAATTACAGGTTTTCCTGTCTGGAAATCCGCCAAAGTAATGCTAGTCATTCCCTGCTGTATTTGCTGGAGATTGGCCATTAATAAATCCCCTTGCTCTTTATAGCGATCAGCATGAGCAGATTCTGCTAGTCTTGTTTGAAATCCTGCCGCTTTAGTTTGCAGTTTAGTCAGTAAATAGGTGATTTTTTGATTTAATTTTTGCTGTAGTTGTCGAAAGCTTTCTTGATTAATTTGGTCGCTATAATAACGGTTTAATAATTCTTGGACATCTTTAGCCGCTGCCAGCATTTCCCCACCGATCACTGTATAACCTTTGCTTGTCCATCCCGGTTGAAAAGTTCTATTTTCAAGGATTTTTAACCATTCTTGCCAAGCTGAAAAGAGCTTTTCCCAATCAGTATTATCTAACTGATCCGTGTTTAATTTCGGGTTAATCTTGGCTTTTTGCAACAGCGATCGAGCGATGACTGGACTAACCCCACGATAGGTACTAACTAACTGTTTTTCGATAGTTTTAGGGATTAAACTAACTCTGGCTTGCCAACTGCTCAAGGATTCTTCTAAACTGGGGTCTGTTGACAATAAAACGGGGGGTAGTTGATAGATTTGTCCCGTTTGTACGGTGCGAACACTAGACTGAGTGGCATTGACTTGATGGGCAACGGTGACAATTTGATTGTCAGCCGCAGTTAAAATCACATTGCTATATTTGCCCATAATTTCTATATACAAATGCCACAGCGCCGGCTCATCGGGACGTTGGGCAAATTGTAGATCGATGACTCTTTCCCACGGGGCAACAAATGCTAATTTTGTCAGGGCAAAACCATTGAGTTGATGACGCAATTGATCGCTGAAAGTGAAGGTATCAGGGACTTTTGGCGGTGGCTCACCAATATGCAGCCGCGCTCCTTGGGGATGCCAAGAAATAATTAACCATCCCTTGCGATCGAAGGTTCGTAAATAGAGGGCGATCGTTTGGCGATCAATTTGATACACTTGTTCTAGTCTCGCCGGCAGCCAAGCGGCGGCAATTTCGGCACAAGTGGCACTGAGGGTGGTAAAGTCTAGGGATTGCATTTTCAGTTATCAGTTATCAGTCATCAGTTATCAGTTATCACATTTGAGTTTTAAGTGGACAGTGTTATCTAGCAGTTGCCGTTTTTTCTTGACTGATTACTGATTACTGTTCACTGAAAAGCCACCTAACCCCCATCACCTTTTTACTTTTTACTTTTATAAAAGGGTTTTTTAACGACGGTAGCGGGGTAGGTGGTGCCGCGGATTTCTACTTCGATCGCCTGTCCGATCGAGGCGAAAGGTGTGGGAAGATAGGCTAAAGCGATCGCTGTGTTTAAAGTTGGTGATAAAGTGCCACTGGTGACTTTACCCACCGCTTCCCCGGCAAATACTACCGGATAATCGTGACGGGCGATATGTTTGCCGGACATCTGCAATCCCACCAAGAGGCGATTGACACCATTAAGTTTTTGGTTTTCGAGGACATCACGACCGATAAAATCGCCTTTTTCTGGCAGATGAACCAACCAATTTAAGCCAGCCTCTAGGGGACTCGTGCTATCGTCGATATCCTGTCCATAAAGGGCTAAAGCTGCCTCTAAACGCAGGGTATCCCGCGCCCCTAAACCGCAGGGAGTCACCCCTAAATTTAAAAATTCTGTCCAAAGTTGCTGTCCGATTTCAGGAGCGGCCATAATTTCAAAACCATCTTCTCCCGTGTAACCGGTCCTAGCGATAAAAACTTTTTCCCCGAAAAGCTGGCTTTCCCAGTGATTAAATAGCCCAAAATCGCTTAATTTTTCCCCGATCAAGGGCTGTAAAATTGTGGCTGCCTTTGGTCCTTGCAGGGCAATTAAGACCCTTTCTCGCGATAAATCCTCTAATTTGACCCCCGACCCCTCTAAATTGCCTAAAATCCATTCTCGATCTTTATCGGTGGTTGAGGCATTAACAATTAATACGCCTTGGCTTTCGCTTTGGTAGTAAAAGATAATATCATCGATTATGCCACCTTCTGGGTTAAGTAACACGCTATATTGTGCCTTTCCTGCCCTTAAACGGGCTAAATTAGAGGGAACTAGGGTTTGGAGAGATTGAACCAGATTATCTCCAGTTAAGATAAATTTGCCCATGTGGGAGATGTCAAACATCCCGACACCGTTGCGGACAGCATTATGTTCGATTTTTAGGCCGCTAAACTGTATCGGCATCTCCCAACCCGCAAAAGGGGTAAATTTGCTGGTTTGTTGGGCAATTAGGTCATATAAGGGGGTACGAATAGCGGGGGAAGTTGCTTCTTGGTTAGCCACGGTGTTCTCGATCGAATGGTTTTCTGCCTAGAGTAGCATAGCAGTTATCAGTTATCAGTGACCAGTTATCAGTTATCAGTGACCAGTTATCAGTTATCAGTTATCAGTTATCAGTGACCAGTGACCAGTGATCGATCACTATCCACTAACTACTATCCACTAACTACTATCCACTATCCACTATCCACTATCCACTGATTACTGATTACTGATAACTGAAAAAGTTCCCCACTCCCTTAACCTTTCTCGCACTCTGTCAATGGGAACTGCTAAACCGCAGCCCAATTTAACGGCATTTTCTAGGGGTTTAGGAGTAGAAGAATTGGCACAAAATAAACTCGCCTGGGAAATCACTCCCACCACTTGATTTTTATCGTTTAAAACTGGACTTCCCGACTGTCCAGAAACGACAAACATGGATAAACTTAAGGATTTTTGGTTATTATCATTAACAGTGCCTTTGCTGACAGTCCAATCTTTTTGATTAAAAGGATTACCGATCGAGATTACTGGTTGATTAGCGGCAATTGGTAGGGGTGCTAAAGCTAAAGGTTTTAAATCTGGGGGGGGATTTTTTACCTCTAATACTGCTAAATCCAGCCAGTCGTTAGGGGTGGTAATGTGGAGAATTTTAGCTTTTGAACGCTGGCGAATTTTTCCCTGGGGGGGTTGGCTATAATACTCGACAAAAATGCGCGCCTCTGCCTCGATTTCTTGACGGGAATTCGTCACCACATGGCGGTTAGTCACGATCCAAGCTGTATCTTGATCTCGTTTTAATAACCAACCAGTGCCGATGCCATTTTTATTTTGGCCGCGAATGACAATTTTAACAATTGAGCGTTTTAAATTCACCAGAGGATCACTCTTAACACTGGGAATTATCTCTGGCATTTTTAATAATTCGGGATGATCGTGAATTAATCGCCCCCGTTGGATTTCCTGTAAAATAAATCTAGCTTCTGATAAATTGGGATCGATTTCTACGGCCTGCCGACACCAATTTAGACCCTCATCGATCTGACCGCTATTGATATAGGTATAACAGAGATTTTCGTAAATCTCGGCATTTTTGGGGCTAATTTGCCGCGCCTGTTGAAAAACTGCCATGGCTTCCCCTAGTTTTCCCTGTTCCGCTAAAGCTTCGCCCAGATAATTATAAATATCCCCATCTTTAGGGGCGTAAATTAAAGCCTGTCGATAGATTTGCTCTGCTTCCTGCCATTTTCCCTGTTTTCCTAGGGTTTCTCCTAATTTTTTGTAGGTTTCACCCTGATTAGGTATCAATTCTAGAGCTTGCTGATAGGCATAACTGGCCTCTGGCCAGAGTTGCTGTTCACTGTAGGCCTTTCCCAGATAAAAATAGGCTTTTCCCTGACTAGGATCGAGAAAAACCGCTGCTTGCAGAGCTTTCGCCGCTTCATCCCAACGTTGTAAACTATAGAGAGCTTTTCCTAGCTGAAATTGCCCTTTAAAAGTTGGTTTAATGATAATTGCTTTTTGGTAAGCATCGATCGCCTCTGACCATTTTTGCTCTTGCGCGAAGATATCTCCCAAAGCGACTAAATGATTACTTTGGGAGGGTTCCATCGGTGGTTTATTATTAACGATAAAGGCACGATTATATGCTTGTAAGGCTTCAGAATAGCGTTTTTGACTTTGCAAGACCTGAGCGATTTTTATATGGGCTTGACTAGAATTTTCGTCAAAAGATAAAACTGTTCGGTAAGCAGACAGAGCCGATTCCTTCTCCCCTGCGGCCAAAAGTCGATCGCCTTGCCAGAGATAAGCCAAGGCAATAAGATAAAAAATAGCAAAGGGAGCGGCGACGATGAAGGCAATAATTAAAAATATTTGCAGGGGTTTGCTAGAGTAGCGGCGACCGATTTTAAGCTCTTTTCTTTTCATTTCTTGGTTAGGATAGACAACAGGCCAGAGGTGGTTCGATAGGTGTAATTAATTTTGTCTATGTACTTATAGGGGATGAGGGCAATAGTTAAAGTCGTGGCTGTTGGCCAGACAATTATCGCTCAAAACGAGCAAGATGCCAGTTAAAGCCAGAAAATTGCTATTTTAAAATATGTCCTAGCCAATTCTTATTTTATTTTTATATCCGAAGACCGACAACTGAACAAAGGCAATTGTGTCTATTATTTTAAAGGAAACCGCCAGACGTTAAAACTATCGCTGAAAATCTCTGAACATAGCTCTAGTGCCAATTTTCCCCTTCACCTTGCACTAATTCCCTGTTCTTGAGACAGTGCCGAATGTTGCCAAGTTCTCGTCGTCCTCTTCTGACAGGGTAAATATCACCCATCGTCTCAGTACCGTTCGAGCAGCTGATCAAATTGTCGTCTTAGATAATGGTCCCATTGTCGAGATCGGTAGCCATGACCAATTATTAAATCAGCAGGGAATCTATCAACCTCTCCACTCTTTACAAGAAAGCGGTGAACTGGTTTAGTCTTAAAATAGTCCCCGATAGCGGACCGAGAAAATATGATCTAATGGGAGTTGATACCATGTCTAACGAAACCGTTACCTATTCCCTAGAAGCTGTTTTGACTAGGATTGAGGGGAAAATTGACAATCTCCAAAAAGATGTTGACCAAAAATTTGAAAGTCTCCAAAAAGATTTTAACCAAAAATTTGACAAAATCGACGAAAGGTTAAATAAGCTAGAGGTAGGACAGGCCAAGTTAACCGAAAAGGTTGAGGGCATCGATAATCGCCTAAAATCAGTGGAAGGAACCCAAAAAAATCAGGTTTGGACATTAATTATTCTTTTGGCAAGTGCGATCGCTACAGCTGGTTGGAAAGTATTTTTTTCAGGTAATCCCTAGAATTAAACCGTGGCTATTAGTCACAGTTTCAAGTTTTGTCATCCCAGAAAAACGATCTTCTCAGACAACCTCGAACTGGTTTAGTCTTAAAATAGTCCCCGATAGCGGACCGAGAAAATATGATTTAATGGAAGTTGATACCATGTCTAACGAAACCTTTATCTATTACCTAGAAGCTGTTTTGACGAGGATTGAGGGGAAAATTGACAATCTCCAAAAAGATGTTAACCAAAAATTTGACCAAATCGACGAACAGTTAAATAGGGGTTGCTGAATAAATCTAAAAACCTTGTTGGGTAAGACTTTTAGACTTTTTTTCCCTCAAAAAGTGCCAACCCTTGGAGGGATCGGGGGGAAAATTCCGGGACTTTTTCCCTGAAAATTAGCTAATTTACCAGATGAAAATGGGTAAAACCCCACACCCCCCCTGCCCCCCGACCCCCCCGATGTCGGGGGGGTCGGGGGGCCACACCCTATCCCCACGAAAAACTTTTTCAGCCAACCCTAATTATTCTTTGGGCAGGTGCGATCGCCGTTGCTTTCCTGACAACCTTCTCCAAGATTTGATCTAATCTCAGACAGAAGTAAGCCCGATCCAATTACCCGCTCTCTATGTGCGAGAATAGCCTGTGTGAAAAACCTAGGTAATTGTTATGGTTGCACATATACAAAATAGGCAGTTTAACGGGTTGTCTAGTCAAGAAGCTAGTGAGCGCTTGAAACAGCACGGCTACAACGAACTCCCCTCAACCCAGCATCGTACTTTTTTAACCATCGCCCTAGACATTATCCAAGAGCCGATTTTCTTGCTCCTGATTGCCTGTGGTGTCATCTACCTCTTTTTGGGTGATGCACAAGAAGCTCTGATTTTGTTGGGGTTTGTCTTTTTTATTATTGGCATCAATCTTTACCAGGAGCAAAAAACGGAACGTTCTCTAGAAGCACTGCGGGACTTATCCAGTCCGCGGGCCTTGGTGATTCGAGATGGGGAGCGACAGCGAATTGCCGGCCGAGAAGTGGTACAGGGCGATTTGATCGTGGTGGAGGAGGGCGATCGCGTTCCTGCGGATGCGATTTTGCTGTGGTCCACTCACTTGACGATTGATGAATCGCTGTTAACCGGAGAGTCTGTTCCGGTCAGGAAACGCACCATCCACAGGGAAGAAGACCCGAAGCACCTTTCAGCCACCTTGAGACCGGGTGGAGACGACTTACCCACCGTCTATTCTGGTACTCTGGCGGTACAAGGGCAGGGCATTGCCCAGGTGCAAGCAACGGGTATAGGCACTGAAATGGGAAAAATTGGCAAGGCTCTGCAAACGGTTGAACCGGAAGACACGGTCTTACAAAAAGAAACCCGTCGCATTGTCGGTAAATTGACGATGATCGCCCTTGCCATTTGTGCGGCGGTGGTCGTGATTTATGGATTAACCCGGGCCGATTGGTTACAGGGCTTTTTGGCAGGATTAGCGCTGGCAATGGCAATTTTGCCCAATGAAATTCCGGTGGTGCTGGCCATCTTTCTGGCTCTGGGAGCGTGGCGATTCTCGCAAAAACAGGTACTAACTCGTCGCATTCCAGTGGTTGAAACCCTGGGTTCTGTCACCGTTCTTTGTGTCGATAAGACTGGAACCCTGACATTGAACCAAATGGCCGTCAAACAATTGTTGGTTTACAGCGGCTCCAATGCTTATCTGTACGATGTGACGCTCCACGAGCGCGAACCCTTGCCCGAAGTCCTTCATCCCCTGATCGAGTTTGGCATTCTAGCGAGTCGCAAAGATCCCTTTGACCCGATGGAGAAAGCGTTGCAGCAAATTGGTTGGGATTACCTAGCCAAGACTGAACACCTGCATAGCGATTGGCAACTACTGCACGAATATCCCCTGTCCACCGATCTCTTGGCCATGTCCTGTGTCTGGGAATCCCTGACGGGGGAGCTTACCGTTGCGGCAAAAGGAGCCCCAGAAGCGATCGCCGATCTCTGCCATTTCAGCCCGATTCAACAACAGGATCTGGTCGAACAGATCCAGGCAATGGCCAGAGAAGGTTTGCGAGTTCTGGGAGTTGCCCAAGGACGCAAAATAGGAACATTACCCAAAACCCACGCTCTTGAGTCATCCGGGCCTCCAGCCTACTTAGAATCTGACGATCGCTTACCTGTTCAACAACACGACTTTGAGTTTGAATTTGTCGGACTCATCGGCCTGGAAGACCCCGTGCGTCCTACTGTGGCACCTGCGATCGCTGAATGCTATGGTGCGGGAATTCGCGTTGTCATGATTACGGGTGATTATCCCGTAACAGCCCAGAATATTGCCCGTCAGATTGGACTCAGGCCTTTAGACAAGGTGATCACCGGTAGGGAACTGGAGCAAATGGGTGAGTCGGAACTGCGCGATCGCATTCAAAGCACCAACATCTTTGCCCGTGTCGTCCCCGAACAAAAACTATTGATTGTCAATGCACTGAAACGCTCCGGGGAAATTGTGGCCATGACCGGTGATGGTGTCAACGATGCCCCGGCTCTTAAGTCTGCTCATATCGGCATTGCCATGGGTGAACGGGGGACCGATGTAGCGCGCGAGTCTGCCGATTTGGTCCTGTTGAAAGATGATTTTTCATCCATCGTCGAATCGGTCAAACTAGGAAGACGTATCTTTGACAACCTGAAAAAGGGGATGGCCTATACCTTGGCCGTTCACGTTCCGATCGCGGGTATGTCGTTGATTCCAGTCATGTTTGGCTGGCCCTTGGTGCTACTCCCCATCCACATTGCCTTTCTGCACTTGATTATCGATCCAGCCTGCACGGTTGTGTTTGAAGCTGAACCGGCAGAAAGCGATATTATGCGTCGCCCCCCCCGTAATCCCAAAGAACCCTTGTTCAGTCGTCGGACGTTGCGATTGGCCTTGCTTCAAGGGATCAGCGTTTTAGTGGTACTGCTTATTGTATTCGCGATCGCCTATAACAACGGCAATAGTGAATTTGATGCTCGTGCCTTAGCATTTACGACATTGATTATCTCCAACCTCGCTATGATCTTAACCAATCGTTCCTGGTCCCGAACGATTCCAGAAATGCTCCAAGCTCCTAATCAGGCTTTGTGGTGGGTGATCGGCGGTGGACTCCTGTTTTTGGGATTAGTTCTCTATGTTCCCCTGCTACGACACCTGTTCAGCTTTTCATTTCTACATACTGATGATTTGCTGGTCAGCTTAGTTTCTGGAGTTGTCAGTATTTTCTGGTTTGAAGGACTAAAACTGTGGAACCGTCGGCACTTGAACATCCAAAAATAAAAGGCATCATAGATTCCACGATCGGTTACAAATTGTTGCAGCAGTGCGCTATGTAGTTGCTTGAATGAATTGTGCCTACCTACTTAATAATCGGCATGGTGGGTTAAATCATCAAGTTTAACCCTCTGCTAACCAGCGCACGGCATCCTTAGCGTGGTAGGTTAAGATAATATCGGCACCCGCCCGTTTAAAGCTGGTTAAAGTCTCTAAAGTCACTCGTTTTTCGTCAATCCAGCCATTTAACGCCGCCGCTTTAATCATTGAATATTCCCCCGACACATTGTAGGCAGCCACGGGTAAATTAGTCATTTCCTTGATTCTCCAGATAATATCCAGGTAAGATAGAGCAGGTTTTACCATTAACATATCTGCTCCCTCTAATACGTCTAATTCCACCTCTTTTAAGGCTTCCCTGGCATTACCCGGATCCATTTGGTAGGTTCTGCGATCGCCGAATTGGGGGGTAGAATCAGCCGCATCCCGAAACGGACCATAATAGGCAGAAGCATATTTAGCCGTATAGGAAAGAATCGGTGTATCACTATAACCCGCCTCATCCAATCCTTGACGAATTGCCTGCACAAAACCATCCATCATTCCCGACGGTGCAATGATATCCACTCCCGCTTTTACCTGAGAAACGGCGGTTTTTTGCAATAATCCCAGAGTAGGATCGTTTAACACCCTGCCGGTTAAATCTCCCGTTTGTAGATAACCACAATGACCGTGGTTGGTATATTCACACAAACAAGTATCGGCGACAATGAGTAGATCGGGAACTGCCTCTTTAATTGCTGTGGCCGCTTTCTGCACAATACCATGATCGTGCCATGCTCCCGTCGCCTCTGTGTCTTTACTTTCCGGCAGCCCGAATAAAATAATCGCTGGGATTCCTAAATCCCGCACTTCCTTGGCTTCGTCAACAATTTTATCGATTGATAATTGGTACACCCCCGGCATCGATTTGACTTCTAAGGCAATACCTTCCCCCGCCGTGGCGAAAAGAGGATAGATAAAGTCATTGGCTGTCAAGACGGTTTCACTCACCAGACGGCGCATTTGAGGGGTTTGACGCAGACGACGGGGGCGATGAATAGGAAACATAGTTTTTTGTGATTAAATCGGGAATCTGGTCTTTAGTTTAAATCTTTGCTGAGTATGAACACAAATCGATTCAGCCGGCTGCGGGCTGCCAGCAGCTATCCGCAAGATTTAGTTATTTTGAGCTTAATCAACCTATTTAGGTCAAAAATGACCTAATGAGGCTTTATCATCATTTTGAGGGCGAAAAACCAGCAATTTGACTAAAATTTAATCTTTATACCGATCACTTTTGCTGTCGCCACCACCCCATCTCTTTACAAAACTTTACCTGATCAGTTATCAGTTACCAGTTATCAGTTATCAGTTATCAGATGTGAGTTTTCAGTTCACCGATGGCTCTCTTGGATATTGGCTGAAAAATGTTCACAGTGTTACATTAGCGGCGCAAGCGTTCACTGATTACTGATTACTGTTCACTGTTCACTGACTCCCAAAACCCATCTCCATTTGGGAGAAGGATCGTTTATTCTAGGAAGTAAGAGCGATCAATTCAGGATTTTTGCTATGGTCAACTTAGGTGATTTAGTCAAAAAAGCAGTTTATTTGGGTGTAGGCATTGCCGCTTATGCCGCCGAAAAAGCTGAAGTAAATTTACAAGAATTAAGAAATCAAGCCCAAAAATTAGCCGATGAGATGATTGCTCGCGGCGAAATAAATGCGGAAGAAGCGAGGAAATACGTTGATGAGTTGGTGAAACAGGCACAACAGCAAGCGGTGGCAGCTAACGAATCTAATATTCCCCATGAACCCCGACGGATAGAAATTATTGAAGATGAGGAGGACACCAAAGCAGCCGATCCCAAAGTAGATGAATTGCGGCAAAAGGTGGAACGTCTTCAGGAGGAATTACGGAAACTGCAACAGGATTAAAACCTAGATTTTAGCGACAAATAATTAATTATTACCAGACAAGGGATGCAAGTATAAACATGGACGATTGGCAGAAGGATTTTTGGGAAGTGATCGAAACTGTGGCGCTAGGAATTGAAAATTTTTTCCAAGAAGTTACCCAAACTATCGAAGAAATCAATGAGGAAATTATCATCGATCTGGAACAGTTTATTCAAGAGGTTTTACCCCAGGAATTAGAGGAATTTTTTAACCTCGATGAATCCCTATTTTCGGAATTAGATGAACCCTCGGATTTTACCCTCACTCCTAAAGTTAACCCCGATCCTAACACCCATCCTGCTTGTATCGGTTGCCGTAATTATCACGGTTATATCTACGGAGGCAATCTTCTCGTCTGCGGTTTCCATCCCTACGGTTGGGATAGTGATAGTTGTCCCGATTGGCAAGCAGAGGATTAATTATTTTTCCAGAAAATTAGGTAGGGATAATAACCCTACCTGATTTTATTTCAAAGCAATTATCTGTCATTTTTAGTTAAGAATTACCCTTGGGAGCATGGTAAGGTTCAGAATCAAAAGGCTGCATCCCCACATCGGGATATTCATCATTGTTGGGACTAAAAATGCGAGCGAAAGCTTCTGTTAGGTACTGGACAAAATTGTGTAATGTATCCTTGATATTCATTGCTTTTCTCTCCGACTCTCGACAATAATCTCTTTTTCGGATCAGGTTAATTCACCCCTCCATCCCCATTATCTGGCCAGAATCTCATCAATTGTTGACTTTTGAGATAATTCTTGAATAATCTTCATAAGACTTTATATTTTTTCTTGTTTATTTAAACTTTTATAATAATTCTTCTATTTTTGTAAACTAAAAGGCCTGTTAAATAAAACACCGTATCTTTGTTGATCATCTAAGCATAAATATTCATTGACAAAAACTGTTAATTGAGCATTATCTATCTCCTCATCACAAAAAGGATCAATGGCTGCCTTACGAAGTGCTTTGATTTTATTGAGGTTTAATCCCAACTTTTCGATAGTATTAATTGCTTTTTGATCATCTTCTTGTGCAGGTTTAATTGTGCCATCATAGTTAAAAGCAAAGTGAGACTCACAATCGGGATTAAGTGGAGAGATTAAGAGATTTTCATCAAACCAGCTATTTTTTAGATTACCACAGCGCCGAGGTTCACCAGTCCTAAGATTTGCCTGACAGGAACATAGCAAATTGGCATAATCTAAGGGATCAACAGTGGGATCACTTTGAGGTTTAAAATGTTCTATATGGTATTCACCATCAATCAATCGATTTTCACAATAACAACATATTTCCCCCTGTTCTGTCATCAAAGCTTTAATTAGTATTTCTTTTGGTTTTCCCGCTAAATTTCTAAAGTCGGGCTGCCAATCTGAGTTAGCTTGCTCTTTCCAATTCTTAAACTCCGGTGGTTCTTGTCTTTTCCTAATATACTTCATTTTCCGATAATTTCCTTGCGTCGAATAATAACTTCAGCTTTAATTAATTCTGGATCATTTTGAATTTTAGCTCTGAGATCATTGATTTTCTTTTTAGCTGCCTCTAATTGATTTTGAGAAATTTGTTCATATATATCTTTCAAAGCTTCAGCGATTTCCTTGGGACGAGTTGTCTCTAATCCCATCAAATCTTCTAAAATTCGATCAACATTTTTGCCGTAGGACTCCTGCACGGGATGAACTTTTATTCCCATTTCTGTTTGTTCCATGAAGTGTAAACTTTCTGGTTGAACATGAGTGATAATATTAGGAGAATGGGTGGAAATAAAAAATTGACAGTTAGGAAAAACTTCTAGTAATTTAGGTACTACAAATCTTTGCCATTGAGGATGTAAATGTAAATCAATTTCGTCAATGATAATAACGCCAGTACCCGTTAAGGGATAAGGATTTTGAGGATTAGCAATCGCCATTCTTCGAGCTAAATCTCCAAGCATAGCAATCAGACATTTTTCTCCATCAGAAAGTTGATTAACAGTAACTATTTTATTCTTTTTTGTTACTTCCATTCTCAAGGGATTACGACGGACACTAAGATTAGTAAAATCGGGTAGAAAACGTTCGATCGTTTCCCGAACCGCTTCCAATTGGGGATCGGGAAAACAAAAACCTTCCGGTTTAATTAGATCATACTGATATTTTCTATTTTCATTTTCTAAATCTTCACGTTCGCGAAACCATTCAAAAAAAGTGCGAAAATCTGACCCACTGGTTAAAGCATTTTCGTAGGCACTTAGAGAATCAAATTGATGTTTTGTTTTAATTTTTAAGTTCATTGGTATATCCAGCACTGCTCGATTAACAGAATAATAAACAAATAAAGGTAAGTTAATTTGTCCTTGATGTTCAGTAATTTGTCGTTGTATTTGTTGAGTGTATTCATTTAATTGGCTAAAATTACTCCGTTCTCCAGCGTGGATATATCCAGTCCTAGTTTTTACTATTTTCCAAGTAATCTCTTGACTATCTTCCGTCACCCCAGTGATTTCAATTATAGCCGTACCCTGACCATTATTAATCTCGGTTTTGCTAATCTGTTGTCCACTGGCATTATTATTTTTTAGGCGATTAACTAACCATGAAAGCATAATAGCCAAACTGTCTAAAATGGTAGATTTTCCCGCCCCATTAACTCCTATAAATACGTTTAATTGCCGATGAAAGTCGATGTTTAAACTGACTGCACCTCGATAATTAATAAGCTTTATAGACTTAATTTTCATGGTTTTTTGTATCGGCAAGATTTGCTTATATTTGAGATAATTGTTAGAGAATGACTCTCGAATAACTGCCAGTAAAACTTAGATAGGGTTAAGAGACAGTAGGACAAGGAATAGAAAAAATAATATCTAGTTTTGGCACAGAACCGGGTATTCATAATGATTATTTATCATTTACCCTCGACTAACTCAAAAAAACCCCGGCTGACTTTCCCGATCGCTGCCCTCTGTGAGACAATCGATCGAGTGTTATCCTAAACTCCGCCAATTTTCATGTCCGACGACGCTACTATTCGCACTGCTGTACAACGTCTCTACAATACCTATCCTTTCCCCCCCGAACCGCTCCTAGATGAACCTCCTCCGGGTTACAATTGGCGCTGGAATTGGATTGCTGCCTATAACTTTTGTTCTCACCGTAAACCCGAACGAGAGGATATCCGGATTCTCGATGCGGGTTGTGGTACTGGTGCGGGAACCGAATATCTGCTCGCGCTCAACCCTTTCGCTCATGTAGTTGCGATAGATATCAGTGAAAAAGCTCTAGAAATTGCCAAAGAACGCTGTAATCGTTCGGGAGTCGCAGCAAAGCACCGAGGTTCTCTCGATTTTCACCATTTACCCCTTGAATCGGCCACTAATCTCCCCGGAGAATTTGACTTAATTAACTGCGTCGGGGTGCTGCACCATCTCCCGGACCCGATTAAAGGTATTCAATCCCTCGCGCAAAAACTGGCCCCCGGTGGTCTGCTGCACATTTTCGTCTATGCACAATTGGGACGCTGGGAAATCCAGTTAATGCAATCTGCGATCGCACTTTTGCAGGGAGACCGACGCGGGGATTATAAAGATGGGGTCGCTGTCGGCCGAGAGATTTTTGCCTCTCTACCAGAAAATAATCGCATTTTGAAACGGGAAAAAGAGCGTTGGTCAATGGAAAATCATCGCGATGAATCCTTCGCTGATATGTACGTTCACCCCCGGGAAGTGGACTACAATATCGATACCCTCTTTCAACTGATTGATGCGTCAGGATTAGCCTTTATTGGCTTTTCTAACCCTTCCTACTGGCAATTAGACCGTTTATTGGGTAAATCCCCCGAATTGATGGCTAGAGCGCAAAATTTAGGGGAAAGGGAACGTTATCGCTTGACGGAATTATTAGACCCCGAAATCACCCACTATGAATTTTTCCTTGCTAAACCACCGATTTTGACTGCCGATTGGTCTCGGGATCAAGTCCTAGAGAATGCAGTGGCCGAAGTTCATCCCTGTCTTTACGGTTGGCCTAGTGCAAGTGTTCTAGATTACGATTATCGGCCGGTTAATCTCTCGGAGAGAGAATTTGCTTTTTTACAAGCTTGTGATGGTCGTTTAACCGTGGGAGAAATCGACGCTCAAGTTGCTTTAGGATTAACTGCTGTGCGTTCTTTACAACAGCGCCAACTACTGATTTTAAGTTAGGGAAAATTCGGGGATGTTAGAGATAGCGTCCCTTGGCAATGGGTAACTTTTAAACTAACTTGGCTAAATCTTACAAAAACTTCTTTTTTCTCAACAATTATCCCCCTCCTGTCCCCATGGTTTCAGCCCCAGAATTAACCGGGGCTGAATTATAATAGTTTAAGAAAGTGGACAAGGCTGCTAAATTTCTGATCAGTCCGATTTTTCCCCGGATCGGCAAACGGGAGAATTTAATCATTATCCCAAGATTCCGAGGCGATTAAGTCACCAATTTGATCTCTAAGAAGGTAGTCACATCGTTCTAGTTCACATTCAACACAAACCCACTCCCGGGGGGGAATGAACTGACAGAGGGTGTAGATCGGTTGGTGTCTGCTCACTACCCCCCGTTCTACCATCTGACGGACTTCGTCCTTAATCATCCTGATAGAATAAGCGGTGGGAGCGGTGGAGAAAGTTATGGCACTCATGGGAGATTTCCTGCAAGATCTACAAAAGAAGTCTTATCACTAACTATATTCTAACCTATATGGAAACAAAAGAGATTTTTTGCTGTATCGACGATTACAATTTTTTATATATAGCGAAACCCTCTCCCCTCGCCAGTTTAGGCTTAGGTTAAGAAAAGTTAAATTTATCGGCTAAAAGCTGTCGAGTCCCCTTATACCGAATCAGTGATCAGTGATCAGTTATCAGTTATCAGTGATCAGTTAAGCTGTTGACTATCTAGAGTTTGCTGAATAAATGTGAAATGTAGGCAAGGTAAGGGTTTTGGGGCTTTTCTTGCGAAACAGGTGCAAAATTTTGAGAGAATCGTGGTTCAAAACCTTGCATCTTCATCGGCCCGTGTCCTGTAGGGGCGAAGCATTCGGGCAATAACCTATCGCTGAAACCGGAGATTTTCTATCCGAATGCTTCGCCCGTACTTTTTGCCGCAAACCCTATCTAATATTACTGGTTAAGACTGCACCGCAGTGCCGGAGTTGGCAGCAGGGAGAGGAAGTCAGAGCATTTGTACTTAATTTTCCCCTACGCATTTTAAAATCAGTACAGCTTATCAGTGATCAGATTTGAGTTTTCAGTTCACTGTTCACTGTTTACTGTTTACTGGACGGCTACGCCGTGCCTTTGGCAACACTGAAAAAAGCTTCCCACTTAAACTAATAAATGGGGAATAAAAATAAAAGCCGCTACGAGTAAAGCGGCGATCGAGGCGATTAAAACGGCACCAGCGGCACAATCTTTCGCTATTTTGGCTAAATCATGGTAGGATTGCCCCACCGTCAGATCTACCACTGATTCTAGGGCGGTGTTGATTAATTCTAAGACCATCACCAAAGCGCAGGTAAGGGTGACAATCGCCATTTCCATGGCATCAACCCGCAAAAATAAGCCCCAACTAATCGCTACTAGGGTAATCAGGGTGTGAATGCGAAAATTTCTTTGACTGACAAAAGCATAACGGACTCCTGCCCAAGCGTAGCGAAAACTGACTAACAGATTCGAGGCGACTTGCCAAGCGTATTCTCTTTGAGTCGAATTGTTGCCCTCACTCACCTGTCCCGATCGAGGGATAAAATTATTGTTGAGATAGGGATTAGATAGGCTGGTAGATTGGTTGGCTTTATGATAGTTTGTCTTCATATTCCTCAATAATGCTTGACAAAAATAACTAACTATGTATCGGCATTTCGACGGTTTTTAACAAAGTTTCCTGTAAAGATAGCATTTCTAACAGACTTGTTTCATCGGGATGATCCCAACCCAAAAGATGTAAACAAGCGTGGGCAGTTAACCAGGCCAATTCTCGCACCAAAGAATGATTTTGTGTTAAAGCCTGTTGTTGTGCTGTCTCCACAGAGATGATAATATCCCCCAAATATAAAGGTTCTGTCTCTAAAATGCGCTCATCGACTGGGAAATCCACTTCGAGAGTGGCAAAAGCGAGAACATCCGTCGGTTGATCTTTGTGGCGATATTGGCAATTATAGGTCTGAATTTCTCGATCGTCTGTTAAACGCAAACTTAGTTCATAACCGGCGGCAACGGGGAGATAATCCGATAGATAGCCTAACCATGTCTCCAACCAATAGTGCCAAGTTTCCCCATCCACAGGACTATTTCCGGGATCAAAATAATTATCCTGTAGGCATAAATCCACCCCTAGGGGCAAAGTCTCACTCACCAGATTTCATCCTAGGGACGCGTCAGATAGGAAATACCGACAAAAAAGCCTAATAGGGCTGCTGTAGTCAAAAAAAAGTGTTTTAACGAGACGCCTTTTTTCTTGACCATATTCCGCATCGCCAGCTTAACGTAACTGGGTTGCGCTTCGGTGGCGGTTTCTACTGCGGGGTCGGTGGCACTAACAGGTTCAGTCATCAGTAATTCCCCAGACAAGGATTGATCGCTATAAGTGTAACAGATTATTAAAAAAGTGCAAAAAAAATTAAAGTTTGAATTGTTACCCTTCCGGGATAGTCAAAACCGCTCAACTCCCCCACACCCCACACCCCACACCCCAGCAGTTAACCCATGTCTTCCCACGATACCGAAAGCATCCAGACTATTTTTCAGAAAATTTGGGGCTATGATAGCTTTCGCTTTCCCCAACAGGAGATTATCGAGACAATTTTAGCGGCAAAAGATGCCCTGATTGTCATGCCCACGGGATTCGGTAAATCTATCTGTTTTCAATTGCCCGCTTTATTAAAAACCGGCTTAACCCTAGTGATTTCCCCCTTAGTTGCCCTGATGGAAAATCAGGTGGAGGAATTATTAGCCAAAAAATTACCCGTTGCCCTGATTCATAATGAAATCCCCCGACAACAGAGAAAGAAAACCTTAACCGCGATCGCAGATCAAACCCTGCGACTTCTCTATCTTTCCCCAGAAACCCTCTTAAGTCCGCCCCTCTGGTCAAAATTAACCCTTCCCCACGTTAAAATTAACGCTCTCATCCTCGACGAGGCCCATTGTTTAACCCAGTGGGGCGATAATTTTCGTCCTGCCTACCGTCGTCTCGGTGCTGTCCGTCCCGCTCTGCTGCAATCAAAACCGACCGGCAGCCAAATAGCGATCGCTGCTTTTACCGCCACCGCTAACCCTGCCACCCGTGGGACTCTCACCCGCATCTTACAACTAGAAAAACCGCAGCTTTTCTTAATAAATCCTTACCGTCAAAACCTTGACTTAAGCACCAAAATATGTATTAGCCCCGGTTGTCGTCGTCATCAACTATTAAACTTCCTCACCAGTCAACCTCGACAATCCGGCCTGATCTATACTCGTTCCCGTCGCCATAGTGAAAATTTAGCGACATGGTTGCAATCTCTCCATTATCGCACCAGTGCCTACCATGCCGGTTTATCGCCCTTTCAGCGTCGGGACATAGAACAAAATTGGCTGCGGGGGGATTTAACTTTTGTTGTCTGTACCTCAGCTTTTGGCATGGGTATCAATAAACCCGATGTGCGTTGGGTTGTCCACTACCAACCCCCAGCTTTACTATCGGAATACCTACAGGAAATCGGCCGCGGTGGTCGCGATGGCGGTAAAATGCAGGCTCTCACCTTAATTAGTGAACCGACGGGATGGTTAGATAATAGCGATAAAAACCAGCAAAAATTTTTTAACTCCCAACAGGAACGCCAATACCGACAAGCTTGGCAAATTTTAGCCCAAATTCCCCTAGAGGGCAAAGTAGAGGCGATTAGTGCCGAATTTCCCGATGGTGCGCTCATTCTCTCCCTTTTACACAGTCTCGATCGCCTAGAATGGCTCGATCCTTTTCATTATCGGCTTATTTATCGCCATAATTCAGCCAAGATGACTTTTAAACCCAAAAATGAGATATTTCCCTACCTCTATACCCGTCGCTGTCGTTGGCACTTTCTCTTAAATGCCTTTGGTTTTCAGGAAAATGCCGATAATTTTCGCTGTGGTCATTGCGATAATTGTCGTCGCAATCGACCTCTGGTAAGCTAGGGAGCGCCAGAGCAGGGAGAACAGAGCGTTTGTACTAAATTTTCTATGTCTTTTTTCTCCTCCTGTCTCGGATTCTCCTCACTTAAGGTCAGATTTTTGATTTTTGCAGAAGATCTATAGCGGGTTTCCCAGAAGTTAGTCCCGATTGAATCTATCAAGGGATTTACCATACCTTACCCGAAATAATAGTGAAATTCTGTGACAAAGTGCAGCCAGATATAAGAATCTTTGCTAGATTTCTAGAAAGCTTCTGTGATAAGTCTCCTTAAAAAGAGATTGTTTGCAGTAAGCTAATCTGGCTAACACGCTTTTGGGCGTAATATAGGGAAAAGTTCGGGCGATTGCGCCTAAATGGAGCGATATACCGGAAGTTGACCCATATCGTTACCCCAGAGAGTTTTATACAGAAAGTTGACCTATAATATGTGGTTAGGCGGCATGAAAGCACTATCACTCGTCCTACTCCTATCTCTTGCCACTCCCCTTACGTTAGCGTGTGAGGGCACTGTGCTTGAGAGCGAAATTTCGCTAGGTGGGATCGCGATCGGGGATTCGCCAAGCGAGGTCACAAATAAACTTGGCTTACCGTTACGCAAGGTAGAAGAATTAGGGTATCTGAGTCCCCACTATTACTATCCTCAAGTGCAAGTCTGGTTTAGTGAAAATGTGGTCGCCCAGCTGTATAGCGACAATCCAGCAGGGTGCACCCCAATGCAGCTATGCCCGGGGGATCCGTTGGATAAGATGCGTTCTCTTTACGGGCTGCCTGCCATTGCTGACAGGGAGACGGGGCGCTTCTACGAATACGGGGCGGCCGACTCTACTTGCTGGCTTCAGATCCGCCCCAAGGGCAAAAGGGTCTCATCAATCGCAGTGGTGTGTATACCGTGACGCTGAGGTTTATTTATTATGGGCTGGAGAAATAAGTACCTAAGCAAAATTAATTACACATTTCGATAAAGCTTTTGCCTCTTGCCTATTGCCTCTTGCCTGTCTTCACTAGGAAATTTATTTTGCATGACTACTTAGACGAAATTGATAATAAAGCAAGGATAAGGAAAGGTAATCTTTCAGAAAGATTAGATCATGTAAAAATAAAGCTCATGTCTGAGACCTAAGTAAAGGACAAAAAGCTTGAAAAGTAGTGCGATCGCCGATCTGGTAGGGTGCGTCCCACGCGCTGGGGACCTTAATTGAATGGAAACATCAACTAATTCCCCCTTATTTTTAGACTGAGGTGATTTGAGTTCCCACTCGCTGGGGACCTTAATTGAATGGAAACTATATTTAATTCATTGTGAGGTTCTAAAATTATGCAACTAATCAAATACACTACAGCGATCGCAATTTCTTGTCTACCTATATTCACAACACCTGTATTAGCTCAAAATAAACAAGAAAAGTGGGTAGATTTTGGTCAAACTAATAACGGTGAAATCATAAAATTAAATGAGCGTAGTGTCAAATTTGAAATTATGTTAGCTGACGATACTCTCAATAATGAAGATGGATTTTATAGCGAGAATGATACATACCCAAAGGTAAAAGTTGTTATCTTTGAATACAGTATTGGTGGCAGAACAAGAAATGCTTATACCAAGTCCTGTAATCATGGTAAATTAAGTGCTAATCCTAGCTGGAAAACCTACACTACTTTTATAGATTATTGGCCTCAATATTTTCTAGTTCCCGCTGATAGTATTGCTAGTCAGAATATGTTGCGACGAGTTTGTACTTTAAGTCTATCTAATCAGTAATCCTTTTTGATTATTTGAAGAAATGTAAAGTTCCCACTCGCTGGGGACTTTAATTGAATGGAAACCATCTGTTTATTGGGTAATTGTTGATTAATGGCTTTGTTCCCACTCGCTGGGGACCTTAATTGAATGGAAACATTTGAAGCTATCTTTATCTTCAATCATACTACCCATAGGAGTTCCCACTCGCTGGGGACCTTAATTGAATGGAAACCACTTAGAATCCCACCGACGTTTAGATTCGATCCACCGTTCCACTCGCTGGGGACCTTAATTGCATGGAAACACATATCCCTTTAGAATTAATAAAGATAATTGTTTTAGTGGGACTTAGACAAAAAACAAATCGAGAAAAGCCTCAACCCCAATCCCTGCTTGGGATTTACTTCGAGAAGCCCAAAATCGCTGAAACCCAGATAGATCAAGGAAAATCATAAATCGAGGTTAACCCTTTGTCCCGTAATGGTTTGAGCCTTTTTTGCTGCCCGAAAATGCCTAAGTCCCATTAGTCCCCACTCGCTGGGGATATTAATTAAATAGAAAAGCCGTAATCGGGAGTTAGTATATGCAAGCAATCCTTTTAAGCCGTGAAGAAGTTGCTCAACGTGCGGAGAAACTGTACGAAAGCAGAATCCGCCAAGAGGTGGAAGTTGAAGAAAACATTGGCAAGATGGTCATCATTGACATTGAAACAGGTGACTACAAAGTTGATGAAAATGGCTTACACGCTGCTGACTTATTGAGCGAGAAACACCCCCATGCTCGGCTCTTTGGGATCAAAATTGGCTACAACGTTGCTGCCGCTTTTGGTGGGGGTATCAGGTCGCGTGTAGTTAAGTGATTTCAGGTATTGTGGCTAATGGACACCCGCTCATCACTATCCCATTTCGGATTCCAAATCGCGCTGACTTTCCGATTGAGTTTGTAGTAGATACAGGATTTACAGATGAGCTTTGTTTACCACCCGAAGCAGTAGCATTACTGAATCTTCCTTTCAGGTACGATATGCGTGCGAATTTAGCAGACAACAGCCAAGTAATGCTGCCTCTTCACAAAGCAATTATTATCTGGAATGGTGAGGAGCGAGAAACTCGTGTATTTGCCACAGGGCGGCGACCCCTGGTTGGAACTGCTTTATTAGATAGCCATGAACTTGTGATTCAGTTTACGGAAGGTGGGTTGGTAACGATTGATGATTTGTAGTGCGATGCCGAAGGCACTGCGTAGCAGCACGCCGATCTTGTAGGGTGCGTTCCCTAATGTGACTCCTACTGCTCCAGCGATCGATTTTTGGGGAACGCACCATGCACATTGATTGAAGCGCCGATTCAAATTTGAAGTGCACCACTGGGGGGCTTCCGATGAGGCGGCTCATCAGTAGTAGAGCGGGAGCACTTCGTTAGAATAAATCAAAGTATAATTAAGGCAAAATACTGAGTTGAGGTCAACCAGATGGCAGTTCGTCAACGGCGTTATCCCAAAGATGAGTTAGCCGAGCGAGGGCAAAAACTCTACGAATCTGGCATTCGGCAGCAAGTCGAAGCCGGTAATGAAGGTAAGATTGTAGCGATCGACATTGAAACTGGAGAGTTTGAAGTCGATGAAAACGTTGTGCCTGCAACTAATCGGCTCTTTGAACGTCACCCCGATGCCCAACCTTGGATCATTCGTATCGGACATCGCGCTGTTTATCATTTCGGGGCACGGAGTTTGAAGAAAAATCCATGATGGAAGGTGTTGTCAATTGGCGGCGTGAAGCCACGCTAACGATTGTAGTCGGAAACTCAAATCGGCAACTGCAAGCGGTTGACGCGGTGATTGATACCGGGTTCAATGGATTTTTATCTTTGCCCTCTACAATCATCGCTACATTAAATTTACCTTGGAGTGGTTCTGATTTTGTCACGCTGGGTGATGGCAGTGAAACTTATTTTGATCTGTACACTGGGACTGTGATATGGGATGGGCAGTACCAAGAGATTGATATTGCAGAATCAGAAACAGAGCCTCTACTAGGAATGGCGCTGCTTTACAGATATCGGTTGCAGGTCGATAACATTGAGGGCGGTAAGGTCAAGATTGAAGCCTTATGAGCCAGTGCTAGAAGAGATTCGGTGAGGCGCGGTCTAACAACGCAGCCGTAGGGTGCGTTCCCTAATGTGGCTCCTACTGCTCCACCGATCGATTTTTGGGGAACGCACCATGCACATTTATTGAAGCTGTGGGTTAAAGTGCGATGCTGCTCCTCCCGCCACCACCCCGGAACCATCTGCTCTCGTTGGTCTGGGGGCTGTCGTCGCTCTGGGAGTTGGCTTCAAGCGCCGCCACACCCAGGCAGACAAAAACTCAGCTTTAATTGAAGGTATTACAACAGGATATCTGCAAGGGTCTCTTTTTTTGTGGGTAATTGTGAATTAGAGAAATTGACATATAATAAGAGCATAGAGCTAAATATACCTTTAAAATAGCTTTTCTCATGCCTACCTTCCTTCAAGTTGGGCCTTACAGTTTTATCTTTTTTAGTTCAGATCAACAAGAGCCAGCCCCTATCCATGTCAAACGCAATCGCAAACTCGCTAAATATTGGCTTGATCCCATTACCTTAGAGAAAAACCGAGGATTCAAAGAACATGAATTAAACCAGATTGCTAAACTAATAACAGAACATCAACCCGCAATCCTAACCCCATGGCATGATTACTTTGACCCTTGAAACCGAGCCAATTGCCCATCAAGTGACCCTAACCGACGATAAATTAATAATCGACCTAGCCGACGGTCGCAGCATCACCGTTCCGCTAACATGGTACCCTCGTTTACTGCACGCCTCCCCCGCCGAGCGTCAAAATTGGCAACTCTTAGCGGATGGATGTGCTATCGAATGGCTCGCTCTAGATGAGCATATTGGTATCGAAGGACTATTAGCTGGTCGGCGCAGTAGCGAGAGTTCACGCTCCCTGAATCGATGGTTAACAACTCGCAGACAAACTGTAACCGAGTAAATGGGGACAATGTTTCTGTTGTGCCACCCCAACTCCTCCATTCTTGCCCTGTAATTTATATCAAAATTTACTTAAACCTTGACAATGAGGCAGAGGCTTAACAACGAGCGATCGCGCTTTTCTTGACGCTCTGCGATCAACCCTGCCAGATGGCAAATCTCACGCTTTTTTTGAAAAACACCAGTACGATCGCCGATCTTGTAGGGTACGTTCCCTCATGTGGCTCCTACTGCTCCAGCGATCGATTTTTGGGGAACGCACCATGCACATTGATTGCAGCTGTGATACCAAATCCTGTTATAATAAAACGAGTAAAGACGAGGTTTTAGACCCGATTTTTTGATACCATTTAGTGAATAATCGACCTCTGGTAAGCTAGGGAGCGCCAGAGCAGGGAGAGCAGAGCTTTTGTACTAAATTTTCCTGTCTTTTTTCTCCTCCTGTCTCGGATTCTCCTCAGCTAAGGTCAGATTTTTGATTTTTGCAGGAGATCTATAGCGGTTTTCACAGAAGTTAGTCCCGATTGAATCTATCAAGGGATTTACCATACCTTACCCGAAATAATAGTGAAATTTTGCAACAAAGTGCAGCCAGATACAAGAATCTTTGCTAGATTCCTAGAAGGCTTCTGTGATAAGTCTCCTTAAAAGGAGGCTGTTTGCAGTAAGCTAATCTGGCTAACACGCTTTTGGGCGTGATATGGGGAAAAGTTTTGGCAATTGCGCCTAAATGGGGTGATAGTCCGAAAGTTGAACTATATCGTTACTCTGGAGAGTGTTATACAGAAAGTTGACCTATAATATGTAGTTAGCCTGTAATATATGTACCTGCAGGAATTGCGGCCATTAAAAATTACAAGGACTATAGTTTTAATTTTTGAGGTACTTTCAAAACAATGAAAATAGATGTTCTTGAAAATTTCTTACCAATATTTTTTGTTATATGGGCATTTTTTAGACCTGCAACAGAAACTGGTAAGTATTTGAATGAGATGAGAGATAAAATTCTTGATGCTAAATCGACTTATACTCTCGAAAACAAGATATTAATTTTTGAAGATTGGAAAGGTATTTTCATAGCTGATGCCCTATATTATTTCTTTATATTCTTACTCACTCTTCTTCTAAGTTGGAATTTCTTCAATAAGATTCCAAATGAGCTATTTCCTATGTCTCTTTGTTTATTTATCTCATGTATATCAATTATTCGTATTATTAGATTTTTCCAGATTGGCTGGTTTAAAGAGCGGGTTATATTAGAAAAGTATCTTAAAGAAGAAAAACGTAATTCTCTAGGACTTACGCATTGACAGGATCGACCAAATATGAGGGATCGGTTTCGAGCATTTTAACGTGATTTTTTGATGACTTTTAAGCGATCGCCAATCTTGTAGTGCGATCGCAATCGCCGTAGGGTGCGTTCCCTAATGTGGCTCCCACTGCTCCAGCGATTGATTTTTGGGGAACGCACCATGCACATTGATTGAAACTGTGATACCAAATCCTGTTATAATAAAACGAGATATAGGGTGCGTCCCACGCAGCCTTTACCTTTTTGAAAACACTTTCAATGATGTAGCTATGGACTGGGAAACTCGAATTACACTAAATCCCGATATTTTGGTGGGAAAACCTATCATTAAAGGAACAAGGATTGCGGTTGAATTTATCATCGATCTTCTCGCCCAAGGTTGGAGTATTGATGAAATTCTGCGAAACTACCCAGGTATTACAGTAGAAGATATTCAAGCTTGTCTTAGCTATGCTAGTGTAATGCTCAAATCTGAGAAAGTCTATGCTATTCCTGCTTAACTGATGCGTTTTCTAGCGAACGAAAATTTCCCCCTTGATGCGGTTGAAGCCCTAGGACAAAATGGCCATGATGTCCTGTGGATTAGGGTGGAATCCCCCGGAATCTCGGACCGGGAAGTTTTAAGTCGCGCCCAGGCAGAAAATCGTATTCTCTTGACATTTGATCAAGATTTTGGAGAACTCGCCTTTCGTTCAAGGTCGCCGGCCAGTGTTGGTATTATTTTGTTTAGAATAAGAGTACCTTCTGCATCTGTAGTCGCTGAGAAAGTTGCCAAGGTTATCTCATTGCGGGATGACTGGTATCTAAGTACAGGACAAAAATTGTAGGGAATGAAGAAAATCCCGATGATTAGGCAAAGAAGGGTTAAGAATCAGATGACGAAGATGGTCAAAACCTAAGCGAAAAAGACTCTTAGCACGACGACCGTGTTTCTTGAGGGGAATTGGATGAAGCTGATGAAGCCACAAGCCAGTCTTGAGAGACCAGACTAAGGCTAAAGTTAACAGGGCAAAAAGTTTACGCAGGCGCTCGGGGTCAGTAAAGTGGGTTGATTCCAAGCAAAAACCACGAGTCTTGAGAATCCCAAACAGAGTTTCAATCCCCCAGCGGAGAGCATAGTCGCGAACGAGTCCGACCGTATGGGGGGGAGCGATCACGACCAAGAGGTCCCCGTCATCCAAACGCAAGGCTTCAACGGAAACCTGATTACCCCAAACTCGACAATCCCCTTTGAGTTGTTGAGATTCTCCGATAGCCAGATGAGCGAAAACAACTTTGGCAGCCAAGGTTTTTCCGCCCCGCTTAATCTTGTCAGTAGCCCGAATCCGGATGCGGAAAGGCAGGTCAGGTTCTAAAAGAAGGTAACGTAACCAAGCTTGACCGACAAACTCCCGGTCGGCACACAGACAACGAATCTCAGCGGCGGGAAAAATTTTTAGCATCTCCTCAAGGAAACGCATACGCTCATCACTGTTGGAGTTTCCTTTTTTCGGGAGCATCCACCACAGTAAGGGAATGGCCACCCCCTCGTGGACTATGCCTACAGTCAAGATGTTGTAGCAATGCGGGACCTACTCCCAAGTTGTCCGGTCAAGACTCAATACCCAAGGTTGGGGGATATTCACCCAACCGACGACAATTTTGGCGATCTCAAGGTAATCAAGCTCGAAATTTCGGAAAAAGCGTTGTAATCTTTTGTAGTTAGACTCTTTGAGGGCTTTACCTCCAAATCCTACCGCTAACTCGCTCAGATTGACGGTTTTGACTTTGAGCAAGGCGAGTAAAAACAGTGCGAGAAAGGAAATTCTGGCACCATGCCATCCTAGATGGGGTTGAAGGGCTTGCTTTAAGGCGCTATACTGATTCATAGGGTTTTCGAGATTAGTGCTATTTCTCATAAAACCCTACTCCCGCCTACTTTTCAAGCTTTTTGTCCTGTACTTAGGACTGGTATGGACACTTTACAGTTATTGAAGAAGACAAAATTAGAATGAGAGACTTAACGGTGCGATCACCGTAGGGTGCGTTCCCTAATGTGACTCCTACTGCTCCACCGATCGATTTTGGGGGAACGCACCATGCACATTGATTGCAGCTGTGGGTTTAAATGCGATGCCGCTCCTCCCGCTCAAACCCCGGAACCCTCTGCCCTCGTCGGTCTGGGGGCTGTCGTCGGTCTGGGGGCTGGCTTCAAGCGCCGCCACACCCAAGCAGACAAAAACTAAGCGTTAGTTGAAGGGATTACAACAGGAGAGCCGCAATGGTCTCTTTTTTTGCTATTTAAAAGAGGATTATTTGATATTTGCTTCTTTTTAATGGAGATTGGAGAAATCATAAACCTTCCTCAAGGCACTAGACACAAGCGAGCTATCATAAAACCATCGCTGATTTGACAATCGCCAACCCCTAAAAATTATGAGCGTAGTTATTCCTAATGACATACTGACCGCATCAGGACTCTCCGAAGACGAGCTAAAACTAGAAATCGCCATCATGCTCTTTAAACAAGACAAAATCAGCATCGGCAAAGCCCGTCATCTTGCAGGCATGAACCTCCTCCAATTTCAACACGAACTTAATCTAAGAGAGATTTGTGTCCATTATGACCTTGAAGAATTAGAAGAAGATATCCAAACCTTACAAAAACTGGGCAGACTATGATCGTCGTGAGTGACACCTCACCCATTACCAACCTAGCCACCGTTAACCAGTTAACCCTTTTGCATCAACTCTATGGAACAATTATCATTCCTCAAGCCGTTTATGAGGAAATGGCGAGTTTAGGTTACGCCGTTCCTGGCACGATTGAAATCATGACCTTATCTTGGATAGAAACACGGCCCGTCACCCAGCAAAACCAAGTTAATCAACTACTCAATAAATTAGACCGAGGAGAATCAGAAGGGATTATTTTAGCGCTAGAATTAGGCGCAGATATATTAATTTTGGATGAAAGAAAAGGACGCAAAGTTGCACGATCTCTTGGGCTAAATATTACTGGAATATTGGGCGTTTTACTCGAAGCCAAGCAAAAGGAATTGATTATGAATATTAAACCGATTGTTGATCAGCTAATCTTAAAGGCAGAATTCCGAATTAGCGAAACACTCTACAGAAAAGTTTTGACCATTGCGGGAGAATGATTCTATTGCAATATTTCAACCCATTTTACAAAGTGCGATGCCGAAGGCACTGCGTAGCAGTACGATCGCCGATCTTGTAGGGTGCGTTCCCTAATCTGACTCCTACTGCTCCAGCGATCGATTTTTGGGGGAACGCACCATGCACATTGATTGCAGCTGTGGGTTTAAATGCGATACCGAAGGCATTGGGTAACACCCCTAGATGGGGTTGGAGGAGTTGATTTAGGGTACTATACTGGGTTATAGGGTTTTCGAGATTAGTGCTTTTTCTCATAAAGCCTTACTCCTGATCTGGATAGGGGATCTGCTAAACTAAAATTTAGGAGAGTCAAAAGCTTGCCCCAAGAAGAAAGTCAAAAATCATTTAAGCGTTACAGAGTTTGATTCACGAGCATCTAGAAGGCAGGTGAAATTCTGTGTTTATGACTAAGAACTAGCTGCCCAAAGCAAAGACACTTCATACTGATTAAATGTTGAATCCGCACTCACAAGTGTCATATCTTCTACCTGAGCTTGTGCAATCAGCATTCGGTCAAAAGGATCACGATGATGTAAAGGCAATGCAGCCGCCCGCAAAGCATGAGAAGCATTGATCTCTAACGATCTAGCTCCTAGTTGGGTCATTCGAGTAGAGACATAATTATCTATTTGCTCTGGCAGTGGTAATTTACCGATTGAAACTTTAATTCCCATCTCCCAAACACTGGCAACAGAAAACCACACTTCATTGCTTTCGTTGGCAATTTGTTCAATTACATTCTCACTTAACTTGTCTGGTTGGACAAACCACCACAGCCAGCATTGTGTATCCAGTAAAAGTCTCACTCCGCACCACCCTCAAATGCTCCCAAAATATCTTCTGGTAAAGGAGCATTAAAATCATCTGGTATGGTCAACATCCCTCGATCTTGTCCTAAACTAGACCGTCGATCTAAAGATGTCCGAAATGGAACAAGCTTAGCAATTGGGATACCTCGGTTTGAAATAACGATTACTTCTCCGAGTTCCACACGAGACAATAGCCGAGAAAGGTTTGTTTTAGCCTGATGAATGTTTACTGTTTCCATAGTCTAAAAGAACTAAGTCTATAAACTAAGTTTAATCTAGTCACGGCAATTCTGCAAGGGCAAGTTAATTTAGAGTTGTGGGTAACTGACAAGCAACACGGCATAACAACACGCTGGAGCAGCGGACAATTGAGAGATCTTAGCGGTGATGCAGAGGTTGTCTATCGCCGCTCAGCTAAGCCGTTAGCTCTCTGGAAGTGGCATAGCACATTAATTGAAACTGTGGGTTTAAATGCGATGCCGAAGGCACTGCGTAGCAGATCGCTGATCTTGTAGGTAGGAAACCCAACTCCCTCAAAACCAAGATTAAATGCAGTAGGATAGACGTGGGATAGATTTTCTCTTATTGCCGTGAGCGAAACCGTCTATATTGAAACCAGTATTTTGGGTCATCTAACCGCAAGACCAACAGAAAACCTGATTCTTGCGGCCAACATTAAGATTACACAAGACTGGTGGGATGAGTATAGTAGTTTATTAGTTCTGTATGTTTCGGAAATTGTTGAAGATGAAGCATCGAGAGAAGATTCAACAATTGCTACTCAAAGACAGAACTTGCTACAGTCCTTGATTTTTCTCGATCTAACCGAAGAAGCGATCGCTCTAGCACAAGAATTCCTGCAACAAAGCAACCTACCCCCCAAAGCGTCTAATGATGCCTTACACATGGCACTAGCAACCGTTTATGGCTTAGACTATCTACTAACATGGAATTGTAAGCAGATGGCAAACGCTCAAATCCAAAGAAAGCTATCCCAAATTAGTATGACTTGGATGCAATCTTTGCAGACCTACGCAAAAAGGAGGCAGCAAGCGGCAGAGAAGTCGTAAACTTATTGCGAAAGCCCAGTCTAACAAGTCGTTGGAGCGGCCAGGCTAGAGAGCTTGATGATGGGATCAAGGATGCTAACCGCCGCTCAACTTAGTTGTTCCCCACTTCCCACGAAAAACTTTTTCTCTATGTGGGGAAAGATTCGCCAATAGACTGGACAAGAACCTCTAGATGGGCGAGGCTATGGGTGGCCATAGCAGTAAACCGCAGACGACTGGTGGGAACGGTAGGAGGACGAATGGCGGGGGCAAAAATCCCTTTTTCTAGCAGTTTTTGCGATAATTCTAGGGCTTGACCCGGATTGGCTACCGGTAAACATAAAATCGCCGCTTCCGAAGGCAATATATTAAAATTATTTAAGTTACTCTTGACAAAATTAACATTTTGGTGTAGGCGTTGGCGACGTTCCGGCTCCAGACGAATAATCTCTAAAGCCATTCTAGCGGCGGCGGTGTCGGCGGGGGATAAACCGGTAGTATAAATCCAGGTGGCGGCGCGATTGCGGATAAAATCGATAATTTTGGCGTTTCCAGTCACATATCCCCCTAAACTGCCTAAAGCTTTACTCAGGGTCCCCATCTGAATTAATTCCCGTCCTTGACAACCACAATATTCCACGCAACCTGTGCCATTTTCCCCCATAACCCCGGTAGCGTGGGCCTCATCCACCAAAACCATGCAATTATAAATCTCGGCTAGAGCGAGAATTCCCGCTAGGGGACAGATATCCCCATCCATACTAAACACTGTATCGGTGAGCAGTAAACAATGACGATAGTGATGACGGTGGGCTAATAACTGATTTTCTAAATCTTCGAGACTATTGTGCTGGTATTCTTTCACCGTGGCACCGCTTAACTTGGCTCCATTTTTGAGGCTAGAGTGATTGTATTGATCGCCTAAAATCAGGTCTTTCTGCCCCACTAAACAGGTAATTGTCCCCAAATTGGCTAAATATCCCGAACTAAAAACGATCGCGTCTTCGCTATTTTTAAAAGATGCGATCGCTAATTCTAAGTCTCGATGAAGATCTCGGTGTCCACTTAATAGACGCGAGCCGGTGCTTCCGGTTCCATAGCGTTGTGTGGCTGCTATGGCTGCTGCGATCATTCTTTCATCGGCTGCTAATCCCAGATAATCATTACTGGCAAAATTAATCAGCGATCGACCCTCTAATTCTATAACGGCTCCGCCCCGGCCTTGAATGGTTTTAACCCTTCGATACCAATTGGCCCGATGGAGGGTTTTTAAGCTATCCTCGATCCAAGAATAAGGATGATTCATAGGCGATTGATCAATATAGCGGTTAGCTAGGGGAAAATAGCCAGATTGTTGCCGAAAAAAGGCTCTTTTAAGGGTTAATAGTTTCGTAAAAACGACAATCTTGACAGGGACCGGGGGGGTTAATCGCACAGCGCAACAGTTCAGATCTGGCGTTAAAACGACAACTAGCATCCCCCATCACCCAACGTCCTTCAATCAAACTTTTTTCGTTAGGAGTGGGAGCAGTTTGTACATAAAGGGAAATTTTGCGTAAACAATAGCCACCAATCTTGTATTGATACTGGTGGTGACGTTCCAAAACTGCGTAGGTTTGTCCTTTTAAGGCCAAATAATTACCCGGTTGTGGCATCCAATCCAATTGGATCTCTCCCAAACTTTGCCGCGGATGGGTTAGAATAACCTCCGTTGTTAATGAATCTTGCTCCATGATTATCCCTGTATTCTGGGCTACCTTTGCTCAATGGTAGCTTAGATCTCCGAGTCGATTAATAATTATATCTCCTGCAAAAATCAAAAATCTTCGGTTAGGTAAGCAGACTCCCAGACAGAAGACTCCGAGACAGGGGGAGAAAAAAGACAAGGGACAACTATCCTAGAATTGCCAATTTCCCGATTAGAGTAGAAGATAAACCGCAGGATTTTTCCGAGAATTGACTTTAAACCTCTTGCATAATTAATTTTTCAGGGTTCAAAAACTGCAAAAATAAGAATTAAATGGCATAAAGTCTGTAAATAGACCATTTAACTGATTATTATTCATTCTTAATTCTCCTGACTCCTGACTACTGGCTACTGACTCCTAACCCTAACAACAATTTTTGATTTTTACAACAGATCTTTTATGGTTTACCCGATCCCGCCTGAAGATAATCTACCGCAAAAATTTCCGAAAATTCCCTTAGATCGTCGCGCCTATGCTTTCCTGATCGACTTTGCCTCGATCTGGTTTTTAAGCTCCTTTGCTAATAGTGCGCCTGTACTGCAATTTTTCCTTTTTCTCCTGATCTGGTGGTGTTGGCGGGTGTTATTAGTAGCGCAGAATCAGGGTCAGAGTTTAGGACGTTGGGCCCTGGATATGAAGATCATCGATCTACAACTTCAGCGTTTACCCGGAATTTTGGAGTTAAGCAAACGAGAGGCGATCGCTGGTGGCGGGGCAGCTTTAATGATGGTAGGGTTAAATACTTTTTTTGGCAATCCTTTAAGCTTGATTTTATTATCTTCGCCCCTTTTCGCCGATTGTGGTATGGCGATCGGCGATGAGCAATTTAACCGCGCTTTCCACGATCGCATCGGTGGCACGATTGTTATTCCCACCCGTCGAGGTTTTTCTCTCGATCTACGTTTAAGAAGGCTTTGGTATCAAGTTAAGGGCAGAATGAGAAGATAAATATCAGTTATCAGTGATCAGTGATCAGTTATCAGTGATCAGATTTAAGTTTTAAGTGAGCAGTATTAAATAGCAGTTTCCCAGCATCTTTTCACTGTTTACTGATCACTGGACGGCTACGCCGTGCCTTTGGCAACACTGAAAAAGGCGGGATCGGCCGGGATCGAACCGGCGGCCTAGTGCTTAGGAGGCACTCGCTCTATCCAACTGAGCTACGACCCCTTTTTTTCCCTAACCATAATAAGCCATCCACAGCTAAATTGCCGATTGCCATGGATTATTTAGGGTTTTTTGGGGGGGGTAATCTCGACTAATCCGGCAGAAAACGCCTCGATACCCACCCACTTTCTGTTTTATGGCCGTGACCTTGGCAGTATGTTAATTTTATTTGCCCTTGAGGGCTTTTTGAAAATTCTTGCGATAGGCGGGATTAACAGCCAACAGAAGCGGCCAGAACAGCGTTAGAGCTAAACGATTGGGTAAACTGGAACTAAAATTAGTGCTTCTGTATCCATTCCAGAATTTCCAACCACCGGCACCATAAACAATTATTAAGAGAAAAATAACCAGTCTCATGCCATCTCATCCTTAGATTTAGACAATTCACATCTCCTATTTTAAGCTTTGGTTTTGCTGGCTTGGGAAAAGAAAATATTGTTCTGAATCGGGGGGACGGTGTTAGAATGCCGGTTAGGGACTAGCTCGATCGAGGTCGGGAAACTCAAGCCAGAATTTGAAAAAAATATTTAAAAACGGCGAAAAGATAGCCTTGGGAGGAAATTATGCGAGCGGTATTAATGGCAGGTGGTTCGGGGACAAGATTACGTCCGCTTACTTGTGATCTTCCCAAACCGATGGTCCCGATTCTCAACCGTCCGATCGCCGAACATATTATCAATTTACTACGAAAACATGACATTACCGAAATTATCACCACCCTGCACTATCTTCCCGATGTCATGCGCGACTACTTTCAAGACGGCAGCGACTTTGGGGTAAAAATCACCTACGCTGTCGAGGAGGATCAACCCCTAGGCACCGCAGGATGTGTGAAAAATATCGCCGAATGGTTAGATGATACCTTTCTGGTGATTAGTGGCGATAGTATCACCGATTTTGACCTGCAAAAAGCGATCGCATTCCATAAAAGTAAAAACTCGAAAGCAACCCTCGTCCTGACGCGGGTTGCCAATCCGATCGAATTTGGGGTAGTGATTACCGACAAAGAAGGCAGAATTCGCCGTTTTATCGAAAAACCATCCACCAGCGAGATTTTTTCCGATACTGTCAACACCGGAACCTATATTCTCGAACCAGAAGTCCTCGATTATCTCCCCTACAAAGAAGAAGCCGACTTTTCTAAAGATTTGTTTCCGCTGCTGCTGCAAAGGGGCGAACCTATGTATGGTTATGTGGCCGATGGTTATTGGTGCGATGTCGGTCATCTGGAGGCCTACCGAGAAGCGCAATACGACGCTTTATCTGGCAAAGTTAACCTAGAATTTCCCTATCGAGAAAAATCCCCCGGGGTGTGGGTCGGTACTAATACCTATATCGATCCTAGCGCTCACATTGAGGCCCCGGCCATGATCGGCAATCATTGCCGTATTGGTGCAAATGTTCTGATCGAGAGGGGTTCGGTTATCGGCGATAATGTCACCATCGGTGCTGGTTCCGATCTGAAACGTCCCATCCTCTGGAATGGTGTGGTGATCGGGGATGAGGTCAATTTAGCCGCTTGTACGATCGCTAGAGGAACTAGAATCGATCGACGGGCCCAGGTACACGAAGGTGCGGTGATCGGACAATTATCGATCGTCGGGGAAGAAGCGCAGATCAACTCTGGAGTAAGAGTCTGGCCGAGTAAACAGATCGAATCGGGAGCCATCCTCAATATTAACCTGATTTGGGGAAATACTGCCCATAAAAACCTCTTTGGTCAACGAGGAGTATCGGGTCTCGCTAACATCGATATCACGCCCGAATTCGCCGTTAAACTGGGGGCAGCCTACGGTTCCATCCTGAAACCGGGGTCAACGGTAATCGTCTCCCGGGATCAACGTAGTGTCTCGCGCATGGTCAGTCGATCGCTGATTGCCGGTTTAATGTCCGTGGGGGTGAATATCCAAAACCTACAAGCGAATGCTTTACCGATTTCGCGGACTTTAGTGGCTAAATTAAACGTAGTCGGTGGCATTCACGTTCGTATTCATCCCGATCGCCCAGATTTTCTCTTAATCGAGTTTTTAGACGAAAAAGGAATTAATGTTTCCAAAGCGAGGGAAAAGAAAATCGAAGGGGCCTATTTCAAAGAAGATCTGCGACGGGTGGGAATGCAGGAAATCGGCAGTATGTCCTATCCGGCTGATATTCTCGATAATTACCGCAAAACCTTTGAAACTCAGCTAAATGTAGAGGCTATTCGCAATAGTAGCTCCAAAATCGTCATTGATTACGCCTACGGAGTCTCAGGGGCAATTTTACCAGAATTACTGGCCAAATTTGGCTGTGATGCCGTGGTTCTCAATGCCAGTTTACGTCAGAATGCCCTTTCCATGCAGGAAAGAGAGTTACTGATCCATCAATTGGGCCATGTGGTGGAGGCCCTGAAAGCGAACTTAGGCGTACAAGTTTCGGCCAACGGGGAACAATTAGTCCTCGTCGATGAGAGTGGTTTATCGATTCGCGGGGAACAATTAACTGCTCTAATGGTGAATACAATTCTGACCGCCCATCCTCGCGGTACAGTGGTAGTGCCGGTTCATGCTTCTAGTGCCGTGGAACAGATCGCACGTCGTCACGATGGCCGGGTGGTGCGGACAAAAGCCAGTCCTAGCGCTTTAATGGAAGGATGTCAAACTAATCCTAATGTGGTTTTAGGAGGATCAGGGCAAACTGGCTTTATTTTTCCGCAATTACATCCCGGTTTCGATGCCATGTTCAGCGTGGCGAAACTTTTGGAGATGTTAACCATTCAGGAACGTTCTCTAGCTCAGGTGCGGGCCGAGTTACCGCGCATTTACAATAAGAATACGGCGGTGCGTTGTCCTTGGAAAGTCAAGGGATCCTTGATGCGCTATCTGGTGGAAACTCACGCTACCGATAATCTAGAGTTGATCGATGGGGTGAAGGTGATTAATCCCCTTAATGATGACTGGGTATTGATTTTACCCGATGCCGGAGAACCTTTAGTGCATATCTATGCTAACAGTGAGCAGCGGGAATGGGTCGATCGGACAATTAAAGAATATCGTCATCGTGTGCAGTATTTCGTCGAACATTACCAGGGCGAAATAGTGATGATTTAGGATTTTTTTGCCCTATTAGCCCCGAAAATTGACTATGATGACTTTTTTGACCTAAAAGGTGGCGTAGCCCTGTAGATGCTCATTTTTCCCGCAAAAGGAAGGCGATTTGATCGGCCGCTGCCTCACCGGTGCGGATCGCTCCCTCAAAAAATCCCGGCCAGCGATCGGACATTTCTGTGCCAGCCCAGTGAATCGGTCCGACGGGAGTAAAAAGAGCCTCGCCGAAACTTGTCCAGACTCCGGGGGGCATAAAGGCGGAATATGCGCCACCAGTCCAGGTATCCCCGGGCCAATCCACCTCATCGTAACTGATCGGGAAAAGAGCCTCTTGACCGAAATAAATAGCTAAATCCGAGAGGACGGCGGCACGGCGCGCCGGACTACTCATGGAGCGCCAACGAATATAGCGATCGCCAACCACAAAGGTGGCCATTACCCCGACGCCGGTTTCGGGATCGGAACTATCAGCACAGAGTTCCAACCATTGACAATTCCCTTGGGCAAGTCCCGCTAGTCCCTGTTTTCGCCAGAAGGGTTGCTCATAGGAAATCAGGACTTTAGCGCAGCATCCCATCGGTACTCGTTGGGTTAGTTGTTGTCGCTGGGGTGGCAGCGGGGGATGATAAATAATGCGGCCGGCGAGATGGGGCGGCATGGCAATGATGGCAAATTTGGCGGTAAAAGTGTTCTGAGTGGTTTCTATGGTGACACCGGCCGAGTCATAATTAAGGCGAACAACTGGTTCCCCCAGTCGAATTCGCTGTCCTAATTCCGCCGCGATCTTGTCGGGAATTTGTCCCGCTCCGCCATGGATCAGTTCGGCTTCTGGATGTTCGGCCTGAGGGGCGCAATTTTGTCCCCAAAGAACGTGCAGCAGTGAGACTTGGTTGGGTTCGGCCGGCCCGAGAAAACCCACTGCACGGGCCATATAAGCAAAATACCATTGACCAAAATCTGTGCTGGTGTTTTCTTCAATCCACTGGGCAAAAGTTTTACTGTCTAGTTTTTTGGTGTGATCGTTGCTTTGGGGATAACCTGAAGGTAGAGTTTTGGCTAGTTCTTGAAAACGCGCCCATGCTGACATCGCATCTTGCCATTCTGCCGCGCCGATATCGGGTACTTCTCCCTCGTGGAAACCTTGAAAAAAACCATTGAATTCATAGCGTTTGTTGTTAAAGACTAGGACGGTTTTTCCCTGATTGGGAGAGGGAAAACGACGTATTTTATACTCATCAAGAAGGGCTAAAAAACGCTCTTGGGTTGGACCCACCCACTGACCACCTCGATCGATCCACTGTCCGGAGGGGAGATATTGACCAGACATTCTACCACCGTAACGATTTCGCGCTTCGATCACCAGAACTTGATGACCTTGCCTCTGGAGATTCCGCGCGGCGATTAATCCTGCTAATCCCGCCCCAACAACGATACAATCATAGCTAGTCCACTGGAGATTTGTCATGATTTTAGCTCCACAGAATATTTTATAATTAACAATTATTATTTTCCCCGATTTTTCCCTCAGTTTCTCTATCCATTGGCTCTTTTGATTAAATTATCTGCTGCCATCAATGTTTGATCTTCTTAGCGATCGCTTAAGCCAACACCTAGAACAAATTGTCCGAGAAAGAAACCCTTTTTTCTCTAGTCAAGGACATTTTTATGTGCGAGAATATCTGCGGCAAGAATTAGGCAATTGGGGAAAGGTTGAATCACATTTTTTCCCATTTCAGGGAAAAGTTTACGAAAATTTAATCTTGGATTTGCCTAACAACAGTCAAAAACCTCCGATTTTAATTGGCGCTCATTATGACACGGTGCCGGGGTCGCCAGGGGCCGACGATAACGCCACGGGATTAGCGGTATTATTAGAATTAGCGAGGTTTTTTGGGGAGAATCAGGCTAATTATCCAATTCGTTTAATTGCTTTCGATCTAGAAGAATACGGATTGCTGGGGAGCATTGCATATTCGGAAAAATTAAAACAAACTAAGCAGGATTTAAGGTTAATGTTATCCTTAGAAATGCTCGGTTACTGTGATAAAAATCTCCATTCTCAAAAATATCCAGCTTTTCTAGAATATTTTTACCCCAACACTGGGGATTTTATCGCTTTGATTGGCAATCTCAAAACCCGCAAGGATTTAAATTTTCTCAGTCGAGTCCTGCGAGAAAATCAAACTCCCTGCGAATGGTTGCCCGTAATTTTTGGAGGTTATATCGTCCCCGATACTCGACGCAGCGATCATTCTCCCTTTTGGGATTGCGGTTATTCGGCAATTATGGTGACAGATACTGCTAATATGCGTAATCCCTATTATCATAGTTCTCGGGATACAATCGCTACTTTGGACTTAAATTTCCTAACAAGAGTCTGTCAAGGTCTCTGTTTTGGATTGCAATCTTTACCGATGAGATAAAAGTTAGCGTTAGTGTAACGCACCAATCCCAGTTAGAAACGCAACATTCTTAACGACATTGATGTGGTTGGGTTTCGCTCAAGCGTCACTAATATTTGACAGACAAAAGTTATTATTGCTCAACCCAACCTTGCTTAAGTCACTTGTCTTGGCAAAATTAAAGTCTATCCCGTGTTTTTCGATATCGATGTTGTTCTTTCGATCATCTCACTCAAACTGGATTTTAGGAATTTATTATCGTCTCGATCTCGGCAAATTTCAGTGTGGTCAGTAGGTCTAATCAGCAGCGAAATTTCCAAAATTCTTACTAGCAGTTGTCGGCGCTGCTCCAGTGTAATGTACCTCTCGAACTTTGGGAGAAGAAGTTTTGTGACCAACTCGCATATAGTTGCGGGACTTTGCAGAATAATAAAGTTATTAATCGCGTATTCTACAGCCAAAGCTGGTGTTGTCGTACTGCTTAAGGCGAAGCTTATCAAGACGTTCGTATCGATAACTATGGGTTCACGATTGATCTACTAAAAGCTCTTCCAACTTCTCATCAGTCAATCCCTGACTCTTGGCATAAGCACGAATTTCATTCACCACTTCCATCAAGGCTTGGGTGGTTTCGTCCTGTTCGTTTCCCGTCATCTCATGATTCTCGATGGTGAAATCGACACACGCATGAGCGGACAAGCCTAACTGCTCGATCGCTGTGGGGATTTCGCTAATTTTAACGTTTCGGATCGTTGCTTTCATATTTTTAAAGTAGCACAAATACAAATTGAGTTATTATTCTTCAGCTTGTAGGTTGGGTTGAGCGATTTAATCCTTAGGAGAAAACTGCTCAATTCAATGGTTTGAGCGAAACCCAACATTGTTAACGACATTAGTGCGGTTGGGTTTCGCTTAAGCGTCGCTAATAGTAGTATCCTAACATCGGCAACAGATAAACCTCCGTCAAGCATCTGTAACCATTGCTGGCGAACAGAATTTCGTTGGACAGGATCAGTAATGTGTTCAAAACAGTCATCGTAAGGCTTTCGCATATTTTTTCCTCTGAATCACTCATAATCTCGTTCTAACCGTTCAGGGAACGGTTGTCAAGTAGCCATTAGTTTTGTAATGGGGATTTATGTCCCGCTCCAAAAACTTTTCGTCTTAAGGCGAGGTTTTAGACCCGATTTTTTCGATAAAAGCAGACCACGGGGGAATTTTTCGCAGCACTAAAGCTCTGCAAGAATTATCACTTTAAGCGGTGACATTTTCTGTTTCTACTGGTTGAATTTCCGGCATTTCTACTTTAATTAAACTCACTTTAGCACGATAAAGTAGTTTTTCCCCATGACGATAGCCCCGATAACGCACTAGAACTGGTGTACCGATTTCTGCTTGACCATCGATCAATTGATGGATTTGCGGATCATAACTAACATGATCACCGACACTGTCAATTGGTTGCACTCCCCAGCGCTCCAGTAACTGCATAATCGGTTTAACTAGGGAGAGGATTTTGACGGCTGCTAGGTCGGGATTTTTGCGGGCAACGGCCTCGGCCGTGGGCCATTGAACTAACCAAGATTCGATCACTTCGATGCTTTGACTTTGAAATTCTGCGGCTAATTCTTCTTTTTGCTTGTCTAATTTTTGCTGTAAATTTTGATACTCTTGTTCGAGAATTTTTAATTCCCCTGAACGATCCTCTGGCTGCATAGTCGGAATTTGAAAATGAGCGAGAAGATCGCTAACTGGCAGCTGCAGCGCATTAGCTAATTTCACCAAAGATTCAGAGGATAATTTGGCGATTAAACCATGGCGAACTCTCTGCAATTGCCAAGAAGATAGACCCGATAACCGACTCAATTCTTCCAGATTTTTACAGCCAATTTCTGCCATTAACTGCTCTAATTTTTGCCGATGATATTTATATAAGGACTCATTCATGGGACTTCTCAGCTTAAGCGATGTGTTTAGCTAAAACGGATTTAGGAGCGCGACGAACTCGACAGAGAATTGTTTCTTTACCGAGACGCTGATGAGCGGCAAAGCGATGGCAACCGGAAAAACCGTAGTATTGACCATCCACCTCCAAAACATCGATCGGCTCTCGTAATCCCTCCTCAGCGATCGATTGCATCAACTGATTAACTTTTTCGGGATCGGTTTGTCGCGGTAAAGGACGACGAATTTGGGACAGAGGAATGTTTTTAATTTCCATACTGTCTTTACTATAGCACATTTAGGCTAAACTGAAGATAAGTTGACTCGGTTGCTGATGCACTGGTCTGCCTCGCTGCCGGTAGTTTTCTTGACACAGACAAGATTTTATCACCCAATCCTCTCCTTTTCTGACTATGACTATTCCTCCTATCAATGAAAAAATTATCCGGCAAAATACCACCAATGCTTCCTATCAGCGCGGTCAATATTATTACGATAAAGGTGCAGTTATTTCTCTTTGGCAACGGGGGCAAAATCTACAAGCTTTAGTGAGTGGTAGTGAGGTTAAACCCTATCGAGTTGCCATAGATTTTAACCAAGAAAACCTTGAAAATGTCTCCTGTTCCTGTCCCTACGATTATGAGGGTTGGTGTAAGCATATTGTGGCGGTTTTATTAACCTGTTCTCGCCAACCAGAATTAATTATCAAAAAAGCATCTTTAGAGGAGTTATTGACACCGATCGATGAAAGTAAATTAAGAAAATTGCTTAATCATTTAGTGGCTAAACACCCAGAAGTTATCGAGACAATTGATAAGTTTTTAGTGCCAGCTACCCCACTTAATAAAGCGGTAGGAAAGATAACTATTAATATCAAAACTTATCGTAATACTGTCCGTAATGAACTGCGGCAATTCCTGCGAGCGATCGAAGAAGATTACTACGAAGAAGATCCAATTTCTAATGAAATTTATGCCCTAGTGGATGAGTCCCAAGATTATTATCAAAAGGGAGAACCGGATAATGCGATCGCTATTTTAGAAGCAATTATTAGCGCCTGTATCGAGGAATGGGATAATTTAGAAGATTACGGTGCTGTTAATGATGATTTAAGTGCTAGAATCGATCGAGTTTTAACTGGGGCAATTTTAAGTAAAGAATTTAATCCCCAAGAAAAGCAAGATTTAAGGGAAAAGATCGAGCAATGGCAGCATGAATGGAGTGCCGATTTTGAGATGAGTTTAGCAGCCTTACAACAGGGATGGGACGATCCAGTTTTAGAGAAGATTTTACGGGGAGAATCGGCTAATTTTTCAGAAATGTGGTCAGATAATATCCCCGATTATGCCCAAACATTAACTTATATTCGCTTAGAAATTTTCGAGAAACAGGAAAAAGATCAGGAGTATTTGAATCTAGCTTTAGCTTCAGGACAAGTGGTAGAATACCTAACTAAGTTAGTCTATCTTGATCGCATTGATGAAGCGATGGCAGCGGCAAAAAACATGATAACTAAAAACGATGAAGCCTTCTTTTTTGCCAAAGCTTTACGCGATGAATCCGCACCAGAATCCGCTCTCATAATCGCCAGGGGTGGTCTAAATTTCCCTGGGAATTATTATTATCAATTAGCTCTCTGGACAAGTGAACTAGCGCAATCTTTAGGGGATATAGATACAGCTTTGGCTGCTAGAATTAAGGCATTTCAAGACCAACCTTCCTTTTCCCATTACCAAAAAATTGAGTCTTTAGCGGGGGAAGATTGGCCCGATTTAAAATTAGACTTGTTAGATTACTTGCGCGAGTTTAGCGGTGGACGTTCCACAGAGGCTAAAATTGATATATTTCTCCACGAAAATTTAGTTAGAGATGCAATTAAAGTCGTTTCTGATAATTCCTATGTGCAGTCTCACCTAATTTGGCGGATAATGGATGCGGCTGCTACCGTCGATCCTAACTGGGTGATCGATCGCGCGTGTCCTCCTGCGGAAAAGATACTCGACGAAAAAAAGGCCGATCGCTACGAAGAAGCGATTAAATGGCTAAAAAAAGCTCGTAATGCCTTTTATATGTCGGGAAGACGGGAAGAATGGCAAACCTATCGAGAAAATTTAATTAAGGAACACGGACGCAAATCGAAATTTATGGGGTTATTTAAATATCAGGATTTACAATGATTTAAGCTTCTAAGCTAAGACCCATTTTAACCGCCTATCCTTAGAGCAGCTGAATCTCCCCCACCCCCCCTACCCCCCGACATCGGGGGGGTTGCCTCTTGCCTCATCTCCACAAGCAATTTAAATACTTAACAGCTTCGCCGTCAGTTATCGGCTAAAATCAGGCTGTTTTTAGCTTGTGGCGCAGGAATTGTCCTAATCTTAAGTCTGTGATGTTTCGACGCAAAGTAGAGTATAATGGAAGATTGGTCTAAACTTATCTCCAGACTACTTATACTGAATATTCATTGTCAAAAAATATGACTGAAACTATTCGCTTTTTGATGTGTTCTCCCGATCATTACGATGTGGATTATGTGATTAATCCCTGGATGGAGGGCAACATTCACAAATCTTCCCAGGAAAAAGCTAGGCAACAATGGCAGCAGCTTTATCATATTCTCAAAGATCGGGCGCTCGTGGATTTAGTCCCACCAGAAAAAGGCTGGCCTGACATGGTTTTTACCGCTAATGCAGGTTTAGTTCTGGAAAAAACTGTAGTTCTCAGTCGCTTTTTACACAAAGAAAGACAGGGAGAAGAACCCTATTTTAAGCAGTGGTTTGAAGATAACGGTTTTACGGTTCACGAACTGCCCAAAGATTTACCCTTTGAAGGTGCAGGAGACGCATTATTAGATCGAGAAGGACGTTGGTTATGGGCAGGATATGGCTTCAGAACCGAGTTAGATTCCCATCCTTTAATCGCTAAATGGCTCGATATTGAGGTTTTATCCCTACGTTTAATCGATGAACGTTTCTATCACCTTGATACCTGTTTTTGTCCCCTTAGTGGCGGTTATCTACTCTACTATCCTGATGCTTTTGATGCCTATTCTAATCGGTTAATTGAGTTAAAAATTCCCGAAGAAAAACGGATTATCGTTGAAGAAGCAGATGCGGTTAACTTTGCTTGTAATGCAGTAAATATCGGTCAAGTAATCGTCATGAATAAAATTAGTGACGATTTACAATATAAGTTAGCGTCAAAAGGCTTTGAAGTGGTACAAACTCCCCTAACGGAGTTCTTAAAAGCAGGAGGTGCGGCCAAATGTTTAACCCTGCGTACCACCGAACCCTTAATTCCAGACCATCACGCTAATGTCACCATTGAAAGTCGCATTCTCCAGTTAGAAGGTCATCTGCTCGACGCGGGAATTATGAATAAAGCTCTCGATGTTGTGGTAGGAAATGGGGGCAGCTTCAAGGTATTAAACTTCACCTTAGGGATTGAGCGCCAAAGTACCTCCTCGGCCGAAGTGCGTGTTTCTGCACCCTCTCACGAGGTAATGGAGGAGATCATGGTACAATTGATCGACCTCGGTGCGGCCGCTCGTCCCCAAGAAATCTGTGATGTCAATACCGCAGTGGTGGCACAAGATGGGGTCGCTCCCGATGATTTTTATGTCAGCACCATCTATCCCACGGAAGTGCGGGTTAGCTGTGAATGGGTGCGGGTGGAAAATCAACGCATGGATGCAGCCATCGTCGTCACTGAAGGTCCGGAAGGCAAAACGGCGAAATGTACTCTGCTACGGGATTTAAAAGCTGGCGATCGCGTTATGGTGGGAGTTGAGGGCATCCGTACTATCCGACAGGCGGAATCCAGGGAACAACGCAACAGCACCCAGGAATTTACCTTTATGGGTGCGGGGGTTTCCAGCGAGCGCCGAGTCGAGTTAACCGTGGAGCAGATTGCCTGGGAAATGCGCCAAATTCGCGACCAGGGCGGTAAAGTGGTAGTAACGGCAGGTCCGGTGGTCATTCACACTGGAGGAGCGCAACATCTCTCCCGTTTAATCCGCGATGGTTACGTTCACGCTTTACTGGGGGGAAATGCGATCGCAGTTCACGACATGGAACAGGCGATCATGGGTACTTCTTTAGGGGTAGATATGCAGAAAGGCATCCCGGTGCGCGGTGGCCATCGTCACCACCTCAAGATTATCAACCTCATCCGTCGCCACGGCAGCATCGCCAAAGCTGTATCGGCCGGGGTATTGACAAAAGGCGTAATGTATGAATGCGTCAAGAATAATGTCCCCTTCAGTTTGGCCGGTTCAATTCGCGATGATGGTCCGCTTCCGGATACGGAGATGGATTTAATTAAAGCACAGGAAGAATATTCCCGCTTAATTCAAGGTGCAGACATGATTCTCATGCTCTCTAGTATGCTCCATTCCATCGGTGTGGGCAATATGACACCGGCGGGGGTGAAAATGGTCTGTGTTGATATTAACCCGGCCGTGGTGACAAAATTAAGCGATCGAGGTTCCGTAGAATCCGTGGGTATCGTCACCGATGTGGGTTTATTCCTGAGTCTGTTAACCCAACAGTTGGATAAGTTAACCCGTCCCTTGGTAGAAACGGTTTAAAACCAAAAATAGATATCGGGTGGGTTACGCTTTGCTAACTCACCTATTTTTATCGGTATTTTCAACCAATTATCAGAGAAAATTTGCCCACTAGAGTCGCCCTAGCCGGCTTTCTTTTTGTATAATAGGGGTTAATCTTCCCATACTTGTCGAACGGCTATGAGTCTGTGCTGAAAAAGCGAAACCCAATCACCCCAAAGGTTACTCTTGGTTGGGTTTCCTTGCGTCAACCCAACCTACAATAATTGCTACTCTACTTTTTGCCGCAAACCCTAACTAAGCGCAAGATAGCTGGTGGTTCTCACTCCTTCCGTGGCTTTGTCGATACTGCTCGTTTGTTGACCGTGATTCAGTCTTGTCGCGCTCAAGGCCGTTCGGTTTTAACTTTCTTCCGTGTCAGGCTTTGGCCTCTGTCCATCACCCCTTGAATACGGTTGTCTCTCTTATCCCCACTGCTGATTTTTCTCTCTTTGTCAACCCCTAGACCTGAATATTTACCGAGAAATTAATCAATGCTCAAAAAATTATTGACAGTTGCTGTAGGAACAGCCTTAACGATATTTGGAGTTGGCGGCCCCTTACAGGCGGCTAACTTACAAATAATCGCCAGTGGACTTGAAAGTCCACGAGGTCTCACCTTTGGTCCCGATGGAGCCTTATATGTTACAGAAGCAGGTAGAGGAGGCGCAGGCCCCTGTATTCCTGCACCGGGAGCCGGACCTAACGGACCAGTAGTTTGTTATGGTAACACTGGTGCGATAACCCGCATTAAAAATGGTACAGCCGAACGCATTGTTACAGGTCTTCCGTCTATTGCTTTACCAATTCCAGAATTCTCTACTGCTATTGATGCGACCGGAATCCATGATATACAATTTGACTCCACTGGAAGAGCTTATGCCATTTTTGGGTTGGGGTCTTCTCCAGAACAACGGGATCAAGTGCTTAATGTTCCTGAATTTGGACAACTGGTCGCCATTGATAATCTCAATGGACAGGTTTCTCTGACAACGTTAGCAGACCTAGCTGAGTATGAAGGGTTGTTTAATCCCGATAATAATAATTCGGGCTTTTTTAATCCCTATAACGATGGCATTGATAGCAATCCCTATGCTTTTTTAATTAAAGATGACACTGCTTATATCGTCGATGCGGCCGGGAACACTTTTTTTAAAGCTAAAACTGATGGTAGCGAATTTACTCTGTTGTCTATCTTTCCTGAACGTCCGATAACTGACCCCTTTACTGGAGAAACCATTGCCATGCAATCAGTTCCTACCAGTGTGGCTATTGGGCCTGATGGAGCTTTTTATATCTCAGAATTCACCGGATTTCCTTATCCAGAAAATGCGGCACGTATTTTTCGCTTGGGGACTGATAATAAACCAGAAGTGTATGCTGATGGCTTCACCCAAATAATTGATATTGCCTTTGATGATCAAGGAGGCTTGTATGTCCTAGAATATGCCACTCGCTCATTAGCTTTTGATATTAGTCCAGGTCTTTTAAGCTACATAGATCCCAAGGGAAATCGCAAAGCAATCATCAGTGATGGACTACTTTTCCCGACGGCTTTAGCAATTGGCCCTGATGGGGATATCTATATCTCTAATCAAGGTTATATTCCGGGACGAGGACAAGTTGTGCGTGTTCGGGTTTCAGTCCCGGAACCTAATTCTCTAACAGGACTGCTAATTTTTGGCATTTTTGGTGGAGTTTCATTACTGTTACGCCAACGGAAATAATTAATTTAGCCAGGAAGAAATAAATATAGCTATTTTTTCTCAAAATAGTTATTAAATTGCTTGACGAAAACAACAGCTTGTAGGTTGGGTTGAGCGATTTAATGCTTGGGATAAAACGGCTCGATGTAATGGTTTGAGCGAAACCCAACATTCTTCAAGACATCGGTGCAGTTGGGTTTTGCTCAAGCGTCGATAATATTTGATAGACAAGAGTTATTATTGCTCAATCCAACCTACGGCTAACTGCTTACGTTAAAAAGAAATAAATATAACTATTTTTTCTCCCACATCCAGCAGGTTATTTTGAATATTTTTTATTTAACCTAACCTAGTTATAGAAAGGCTTACAGCTATTTAAGTATTTTGGTCTAAATCTCTCATGGGGGAGATATTGAATGAATTGATACTCCTCTCAATAGCTTAGTCGGACTTGAACCCAAATATACTGCCAAATCATTTATAGACAACAGAAAAGCCTGAAATATTTACCTCGCAATGGTTTTCGTTGTTTTTCAATAAATGAAATTTCGACAAAATAATCTGCTGGGAGTTGCTTTTTAAGTATATATACTTACGTTATCAAGTGCTGAATGTGGGTTTCTTAAAATAATTATTAAATTTCTTGACGAACACAAGGGGAATCTGCTACTATGCAAAAAGTTAGTTACCGGTAGGCTCTTACCAAACTGACTTTAATCAATCCACTATCGACCTGACCCAGGAGAAAAAACATGGCTTCGATTAAAATTGACTCGGATTTACGACCCATTGGTTCTGAACTTTTCCTCGATTCAGAAAGCTATCTGGAGGAACTCTCTGCTGACCAACAGATTAACAAGATTGTGGGAGGAACTAGCATTCGTATTTACATCAGCATCCTTTTGTTTTGACGAATTGTTCCGTGTCTGAATTAAGAGCGAGTGTCTAACTCGCTCTACTTTTTTTTGAGTGCGATCGCTGATCCTGTAGGGTGCGTTAACGTAGTGTAACGCACCGCTAAATTTAATGATGGTGGGTTACGAATTATGTAAGGATTCAGCCTCGTAGGTTGGGTTGAGCGAAACAATACTGGATCGAAAATGGCTCAGCTGATCCTGTAGGGTGCGAAAACGCGCGTGTAACGCACCGCTAACTTTAATGAGGGTGGGTTACGAATTATGTAAGGATTCAGTGCGATCGCTAATCTTGTAGGGTGCGAAAACGCGCGTGTAACGCACCGCTAATGTTTGGGATAAAATGGAGAAGTTTCAATGCGATCGAGTCCAAGTGCGATTGCTCTGAGAGATGATCGAGGTCAAGCATGACAGTGCAACAACTTCGTTACAGAGATAGGATAGTAGAATAGAGGGGGCTACCATACGGCTGCTTCAGGCTTTAATTTAGTCTTCTCGATCAGTTATTATCATGAAAGAAAAAGTGTACTTGGATTCCACGGTTCCGAGTTATTACTTTGATGAGCGTGAAGCTCTAAAAACTTTTACCGAAATCACAAGGAAGTGGTGGTCGGAGATGTCCAGTTATTATGATTTATATATTTCGGATGCTGTGCTTCAAGAACTAACCAACGGAAACTATCCGCGTAAAGCTGAAATTATTCATTTGGTTTCGACGATTCCTTTACTACCGCCGACTTCTGCTCTTGAACAAGTTGTCGAGTTTTATCTTGCCAACTATGTCATGCCAAGGTCTCTTGTGGGCGACGCTCTACATCTTGCCTATGCCAGCTATTTCGACATTCAATATCTCGTTACTTGGAATTGCAACCACCTAGCGAATGCTAACAAACGGAAGCATATTCGCGTTATCAATGCCCGCCTTGATTTGTCAACACCTGAAATTATCACACCACTTGAACTATTCAAAGAGGAGAATAACTTATGATCCACTCAGAGATTTTGCAAGAAAAAGATAAAACTCAAACAAGATTATCGGAGGAATGCACGTCTATCCATGACTATTTAGTTAAGTCTCGCATTGCTGCGGAAAAGGCTGCGGAATCCTACGGGTTTACTCTCAAGTATGCTGAAGAAATTCATAAAATTCGAGAAGAACACGGCAAAGCTTTCAACGCCAACACAACAGCCTCTTAGGTTGGCTTGAGCGAAACAATTTAGATTAATTCTGATTAATTGCCAATTCATTGCCGACACAAGAGTTAAAGCGATAACAATTAGAGGAATTTGGTGAACAAGATACACTATAGCCCAGATGTGGATGCTTTATTAATTGAGTTAAACAATAATCCAATTGCTTACGCAGAGGAGGAAGGGAAAACAATATTACATTATTCCGAGGACGATCAGTTAGTTTTAATCGAGATTCTAGATTTTGGTTGTTCTCTATCGGAAGATGCTAGACAAGAACTTGCAAAATCCATATCTTCTCGTGAATTGATTGAAATATAGTTATTAGTTAATATCCATCTCACAACAATTTAAATCATGAAAGGTATTCAGTATATTGTCGATGAAACAGGAGAAAAAACAGCAGTTGTTATCGATCTAAAAGAATGGGGTCAACTGTGGAATGAGTTTTATCAAAATTTACTCGATCGCTCTCCGGTAAACGAAGACTGGATAAATCGATCGCCTTTTCGAGAAAAATTAGATCAAGCTCTCCCATGGAATGCTAATCATCCACCGCAGTTATCAGATCTAGAATCCCTAGAGAGCAAACTTGAAAATCATGAGTGCTGAAGAAAAGGCTAGAAAACTAAGTAGATTGAGTGATGCAAATTCCATCTAAGGCAATTATTCCAGAGGATAAACTTACTCGTTATCTTCTCGTATTCAGAGACAAAGATGACAAATCAAAATTTTTAGCACAAGCAGGATTTACTCTCGATAATGCGGCCAGTTTGCAAAAAGCGATTATTCAGCTAATTACCGTAGAAGATGCGATCAAAGATGGTAAGGGACTTGCGTAGGAATAATATCCCAGCCAGAAAATCGCTCCGTAGAAAAACCAGACCAGCCAGATGGCACATTATCAAAGCGCAAGTCCCTAACATCTCGAAGGCTCTCCCCCTACTTAGGGTGATCAGCAAACCTGATCGATCGGAGGGCGCAAGCATTGCGCCCCTACAGTAACGGATTTTGTCCACAATGTAGGGGCGAACTGCGTTCGCCCAAAAGGTACATTATCAAAGCGCAAGTCCCTAAAAATGAATACGGTATCTTTTATCGAGTTGAAGGAATGCTAGAAGGAGTTAACGGAATCAATTTAGCAGTGGTTACAATATGGATACTGCGATACATTGACGACTGTTTTCAGTTTGTTACTCTCAAGCCCCGAAAGGATAGATAATTATGGATGTTAGATTATACGATCATGTGGTTCTTTGTCTTGATGTTCCCGAAGACAATCTCAAATCGGGAGATGTGGCAGTATTAGTGGATTTAATCCCCCATCCTAGCAATGGCGAAATGGGAGCAATTTTAGAAGTTTTTAACGCTCTCGGTGAGTCAATTTCAGTAGTTACTGTGCCAATTTCGGCGATTAAACCCCTACAGGCCAATGAAATATTTACCGTCCGCTCTTTAGTGAAAGTTGAATAAGTTAAAATCAAAGAGAATAAGTAGGTAGTCGTTAAAAATTATCAGATGCCCCCTTATTAAGGGGGATCCCCCCGCCTATCGGCACCCCCCTTATCAAGGGGGGCAGGGGGGATCAGAGGCAAAATCTATCTTCAATTTAATTATAACTACTTACTTATCCCTATCGCTATAATCTCAACTATCGATGAATCTCCTGAAAGATAGTAAAAAAATCCGTTTTATTGACCTCTTTTGTGGTTTGGGAGGGTTTCGAGTCGCAATTGAACAAGTTTGTCGCCAACAAAACTTAGAATCTGATTGTGTTTTTTCCTGTGATATAGATAAAGACGCTCAGGCAATTTATCACGCTAATTTTGGCGACCAACCCCGGGGAGATATTACCGAAATCGCTGCCCTAGATATTCCCAATCATGATATTTTAATGGCGGGATTTCCCTGTCAACCTTTTAGTATTTGTGGTGATTTAAAGGGATTTGAAGATACCAGAGGCACGCTATTTTTTGAGATTGCTCGCATTTTAAAAGCCAAACAACCCGCAGCATTTATTCTGGAAAATGTCAAGCAATTGCAGGGACATCAACAGGGAAAAACCTTAGAAGTTATTCTCGATACTCTGCAAGATTTAGATTACTATATCGATTATCGGGTTTTGAATGCGCTTAATTTTGGTTTACCGCAAAAACGGGAACGGATTTTTATCGTTGGTTTCCGAGAAACTAGGGGTTTTATCTGGCCAAAACCAGCTTTATCTAGAACAAGTTTAACGGAAATATTAGAGGAAAATGTCTCGGATTTTTATTATGCTTCCGAAAAAATTCAAAAAAGTCGCCTTCTGAAAAGAGAGGGAAAAAAACCTTATAGTGAACCGACTATCTGGCACGAAAATAAAGGAGGAAATGTCAGCGCTTATCCCTATTCCTGTGCCTTGCGAGCAGGAGCATCCTATAATTATTTGTTAGTGGATGGGAAAAGACGCTTAACAGAAAAGGAAATGCTCCGTTTACAAGGTTTTCCCGATGATTATCAAATTGTCGGCAGTTATCAAACTATGCGAAAATTAACGGGTAATAGTGTGGCGATTTCCTGTGTGGCTGCTGTGGTTAATTCTGCGATCAATTCTTTGTTAAATCTTTATCCAGCTTCAGGGCAGCGGGGAGCTTTTTTCAGTGATCACTGATTCAAGGCTGATCGCATCTTTATTGCTAATCAGACCGACGATGATCTATTCTGGATCCTAGCCCGATTCGCGAATCCCCACCGCCAAAAAAGAATAATGTACTGCGATTACCTGGTTCAAATCCTCACCGCACGCGTCTACGATGTCGCCCAAGAAACCCCCTTGGAATTTGCCCCCAATCTCTCCCAACGCTTGCACAATCAGCTTTTACTCAAGCGCGAGGATATGCAGTCGGTTTTCTCTTTTAAACTGCGCGGCGCCTACAACAAAATGGCGTATTTGTCAAGGGATTTGTTACAAAAAGGTGTAATTGCTGCCTCGGCGGGAAATCACGCCCAGGGAGTCGCTTTGGGGGCGCGGCAATTGGGAACCCAAGCGATTATCGTTATGCCCGTCACCACTCCGCAAGTCAAAATCGACGCGGTAAAAGCCCGGGGCGGGATTGTCGTCCTGCACGGTGACACCTACGATGATTCATACACCTATGCACGGCAGTTAGAAGCGGAAAAAGGCTTAACTTTTATCCATCCCTTCGATGATCCGGAGGTAATCGCCGGCCAGGGTACGATCGGTATGGAAATTTTACGACAATATCAGCAACCGATCGAGGCCATTTTTGTCGCCATTGGTGGCGGTGGACTTATATCAGGTATTGCAGCCTATGTCAAGCGTTTACGCCCAGAAATTAAAATTATCGGGGTGGAACCTGTGGATTCAGACGCGATGAATCAATCCCTAAAAGCCGGTTATCGGGTGCGTTTGTCTCAAGTGGGATTATTTGCCGATGGGGTGGCGGTGCGCGAGGTGGGAGAGGAGACTTTTCGTCTCTGTCAGCAGTATGTGGACGAGATTATCCTCGTGGATACGGATGATATTTGTGCGGCGATTAAGGATGTTTTTCAAGATACACGCTCGATTTTAGAACCTGCGGGGGCGTTAGCGGTAGCAGGAGCGAAAGCTTATGTAGAAAGAGAAGAAATTGAGGATAAAACCCTCGTTGCTGTGGCTTGTGGGGCGAATATGAACTTTGATCGTCTGCGGTTTGTGGCGGAAAGGGCCGAATTAGGGGAACGGCGCGAGGCGTTGTATGCTGTGACTATTCCCGAACAACCAGGCAGTTTACGCCGTTTTTGCGAATGTGTCGGCAAACGCAATTTAACCGAATTTAGTTATCGTATTGCCGATGAAAAAGAAGCACATATTTTTGTCGGCGCCCAGATCGAAAATCGCAGCGATGCCAAGAAATTAGCCGAGAGTTTTGAAGCTTGTGGCTTTAAAACCCTCGATATTAGTGATGATGAATTGACTAAATTGCATCTGCGCCACATGGTGGGAGGGCGATCGCATTTAGCCGATCATGAATTATTTTATCGCTTCGAGTTTCCCGAACGACCGGGGGCTTTAATGAAATTTGTCGCCTCCATGAGTCCCCACTGGAATATCAGCGTTTTCCATTATCGCAATAACGGGGCCGATTACGGGCGCATCGTCGTGGGCATACAAGTCCCCCCCGATGAAATGAATCAATGGCAAGCTTTTCTCGATACTCTCGGCTATCGCTATTGGGATGAAAGTCAAAATCCGGCCTATCAGTTATTTTTAGGTTAGGGTTGGCTGAATAAATCTAAAAACCTTGTTGGATAAGGCTTTTAGACTTTTTTGACCTCAAAAAGTGCTGACCATTGGAGTGATCGGGGGTAAAATTCAGGCACTTTTTCCCTGAAAATTAGGTAACTGACTACCTCAAAATCGGTAAAACCCTACACCCTACACCCTACACCCCACACCCTGCCCCCACTAACAAACTTTTTGCCGCAAACCCTAGGTTAAATCCCCATTTTCAGGAAGTTATCAGAAGATGAATCAAGATTTTTCCCATATTTCCGTTTTGAGTCAAGAATTAATCGCCGGTTTAAATATTCAACCCGGGGGGCATTATCTCGATCTTACCCTAGGGGGTGGTGGACACAGCCGCTTGCTTTTAGAAGCCCATCCCGAAACGACAGTAACCGCGATTGATCGCGATCAAAGCGCCCTAGAAGCCGCTAAAATTAGTCTTGCCCCCTATCTAGATAGCCGTTTAACCCTCTGGTGGGGGAACTTCGCCGATTATAAGGGACAAAATAGCAGTTTTGATGGCATTATCGCCGATTTAGGAGTCAGTTCTCCCCAATTCGATCAGAGCGAGCGCGGCTTTAGTTTTCGCCACACGGCAGCCTTAGATATGCGGATGGATCGCTGTCAATCCCTGACGGCAGCCGATATTATCAACCATTGGCAGGAAAAAGAATTAGCGGATCTTTTTTATCAATACGGAGAAGAACGTTTATCTCGTCCTATTGCTCGTTCTATCGTCCAAAAACGTCCTTTTACTACCACCACTGAATTAGCGGCTGTCATCGCTAGTTCTGTCCCCGCTAGTTACCGTTATGGACGTATTCATCCGGCAACGCGGGTTTTTCAATCCCTACGCATCGCTGTTAATCAAGAATTAGATTCTCTGCAACAATTGTTAAATCAAGCCCCCCACTGGCTAAAATCCGGGGGAATTATCGCTATGATCAGTTTTCATAGTCTAGAAGATCGTCTGATCAAGTATGGCTTTCGCGAAGATAATTCCTTGAAAATTATCACGAAAAAGCCGATTATTCCCAGCCGAGAAGAACAAGCTAAAAATCCTCGTTCTCGTTCGGCTAAACTAAGAATAGCCCAAAAGATCGAATCAGAGGTTATCCTATAGCAGTTATCTTAATGGTGAGGTACAAACTATCTGGTTTTGGGGAGTCGTTATCTTGATGAGAAAGGCTATCAACTATTTTTTACACGAAGGAGAAATAATCGATCGAGAATTGAATTATGCTTTTGACTTGCCAAGGTTGTTTATTTTGTGTTTAAATCTGTCGTATTTTAAAGCTAAATATCGCTGACTGAACAACCATCTTTTTTCAAATTGACTTAAAGCAGACCATTGGTCGTAGGTGGGAAAAGCCACATCTTTGAAAAAAGACATCCATTGATTTAAAGTGGTTTCAATTGTGTGTTCTTTCGCCCTCTCATAACCGTTTTCAACCATTTTTTGATAAAGTTCTGGAGAACTTTTCAGACGACGAACTGCTTCAATTGCCTCCTCTAGAGAGTGAATAATAATAAAATCTAACTCCGTCTTTCTTTCTGCTAAAAAGCCTAACTCTGGAGTCAAAAGAGCGGGAACACCCGCGTGCCAAGCATTAATTAGCTTAATAGAACCTTTATTAGGATAATTTCGAGAATCAAAACTACGCGCGGCTACAATCACATCTAGATTAGTATAATTGTTCCATTGAAATCTATCCCAAATCGGCATCCAATGGCAATTGAGAGTAGCCAAAGACTCTGGCCATGCTTCCGACCTTAATTCCGGTGCCAACTGACCCCTGGTGCCAATGTAAGAAATATTCTCCACTAGGGTGTTCCGTTCCCTATCTCTGGGAACTAACCCTGGCATCGGCCAATGACTAATTAGATAGGGGTTCCAAATAGAGTCCTTAACCTTCTCCCAACTAGACGGATTATAAACAATGTGTAGGTGAGCCGAAGGGTGATATTCTTTGTCGCTTTTGACACAAACTAACATGACCTTATCCAGGAAAGGATAGTCATTATCTAGGGTATCTCGGTCGGCGATTAAAATTCCTTGCTCTGGGATTTCCCCAGCTATTTCACAGGGAAAGCCGGCTTGTTTAAGATGAAAGTAGGTTTGGGCTATCCAAGCCGTAAAATTGCTATGATCGCCTGTCCATAGAGTCTGGTCTTCCTTGATATTTTTTTGTCTGATTTCGTCAGGGGCGTAAAAATAGATTGTTCGCATTAATTATATAAGGCCAAAGCATTCTTTGTCCCATAGTTTAGCGCAAAAACGCTTTGCCGTCAATTGTAGCTCAAGAGGTCAGCAATTCTGATTATGGAAACCAGCCAGCCAAACCCCTAGTCTAAAGAAATATATTCGATCGCCTCCTAGGGTGGATAATTAGGAAACAATCCCTTGACCTAGGGAAATAGTACCAGGCTTCGCTTTAAGTAATTGACCGACCACAGCAATAATCGGTGTTTGCCCCCCATCCATCGGCAAGAGAAGGTTTTTCATCAGTTGTGGTAAAGTAAAAACCAAGAAAAAAAGCCGGTATTTATTCTTGAAAATCATTGACTAAAATAACGCAGTCCCTTTACCAATCTTTCCACTGCCGTTAAAGCTGTTTCTGGAGATAAAGCACCGTAGGCAAGACGCAAATAACAGCCCTCTGTTATACCAAAAGTTGAACCGGGTAACACCGCCACCCGCTGCTGCTCAATTAAACTTTTAACTAACTGAAAATCATCCTTGTCTGTGGAAATTTTCAGGAAGAAATAAAAAGCACCTTCCGCAGTGGCAACATTACAGATATCCCTAATCGATTCTAGAGCATTCAGGCAAATTTCTCTAACTTGACTGATGGTTTTTAACTGTTCTAAAGGATAGCTTTTACCCACTTGCAACGCTCCTAGGGCCGCGTATTGCGAAACCACCGGCGGACAAATTAAAATAGTATCCTGAATCTTATTAATCGCCTCAGATAAATGTTCCGGTACTACCATATAACCAATGCGCCAACTGGCAAAACCGTAGGCTTTTGAGAGACTAAATAAGGAAATAGTCCAGGATTCACTACCAACAATTGCCGCCGGAGAAAAGTGCTGGGCATGGTTATAGGTAAAATACTCATAAGCCTCATCGTGAATGTGATAGATGCCTTTTTTTTGACAAATTTGATTGACTGCTTTTAGGGTATTTTCTGGATAAACTACTCCCGTGGGATTATTAGGAGAAATCGTCACCACTGCCTTAGTTTTTTCCGTGATTGCCTCTTTAATGGCAGCTGGACGCAATTGATAATTTTTGTCTGTGGCGACCAAAATTACTTGACAATCAGCCATTTTTATGGCCATTTCATGATTGAAATAAAAGGGAGTGTTGAGAATAATTTCATCCCCGGGGGAAGTAATGGCTAAAATAGCATTCATAAAAGCCATATTACTGCCCGCCGTCACAAAAATTGCTTGCTTATCGCTGATTTCTATCCGATTATCTTCGGCTAGTTTTTGCCGAATTACTGTTAATAACGAGGGAATTCCCGCCACAGATTGATATTGATGATTTTTGAGATTAGCTAAGAATAAAGATAGAGATTCGATCGCTTCCTGGGGTGGATAATAGGAAACAACCCCTTGACCTAGGGAAATAGTACCAGGGTTCGCTTTAATTAATTGACCGACCACGGGAATAATCGGTGTTTGTACCCCGTCCATGCGGGAGAGAAGGTCTTTCATTAAAGTAATCAATGGAGCCGAGCAGAGTCGAACTGCTGTCCAAATTAGGTATTGACTGTCCGTTCATTCACAGGTTTAGTTTCGATTACCCTCGAAACGGGGACTGTCACTTATCCCGGACAGTGGGATGCTCTAGTTAAAGCTTAGACGGTTAACTAACTAGAGAAAGTTAAACGTGGCATCCGTTGGGGGTTGATCCATAGTCCTTAACGGAGTCAAACTATGAATGCTCGAGTCGATTAGAGACTATTAGGCAGCTACAGGAGCGGCTTTACGAGCGAAAGGAACGATGTTGTTCGCATTTACTTTTTGTTTGAGCCTTTGATTTACGAGAGGAGACTCACTCTCGACCTGTATCACGGGGGAGCTTTCGCTAACCTGTCGAAACCGTTACGGCCCCTTGTGCTTACATTCTGATTATAGCATATTTTTTTGATGAAGCTAATTGTGGCTCAATTGGGATTTTTCTGATCTTCCCAGGGGTTAGAGCCGGGCTAGATCGGTAAAAAAGGTTTTTATCGTTGATTTTTCTGAAATAGCATCGGTATCAAAGAGATAAGCCATCAGGTTCTCTCGTCCAAGATATTATCCAGTTCTTCGGCTAATTCTTCTGAATTTACCCAATTTTCGGTTAAATTCCCTAACCCTCCCCTAATTATTGATTGCCTCGGTTTGAATTGCCACCTATCAACAATCTATCTCCATACCACAATTTTGGCATTTTGTCAAAAAAAATTTGACTTTGCAACAAAACTACACAAAAATTAGATCAACGTTGTTAGGGAAAAAAGGGATAATTGGCGAAAGTCTTTGGTTTGGCTAAAAGGGAAAGTCTAGATTTAGCAATGGTTTCAAGGCAAGCTAGACATTAAAAAGTCCAAAAAAGACCCTAAAAACCCACCATAGCATAATGCAAAATTATACCAGAATCGCTGGAAGTATTGCCACCTCGTAAATAAATAGAAATTATTCTCAATAAATTCTTAAGTAAAAATAAATATTACCAATTGTAAATTTAAATATTTTTAAGTATTGAAGGTATTTGCATATAAAATACTTATCATTTTGCCCCGATTGCCTCTAACTTTTCCCTTCCCACAGCAATCACCGGGTAAATAGAAAATTTCTCACTCTTTCTCCTAGAGATGAAGTACAGACTAATCCTTACTCATCAAGTATTTTAGCAACAATAACTAATACTAAATCCAGTTATTAAAAACTGATTATTTATTCTCCATTTTGCATGAGTGCATGAGTAGAAAACGGGTTTCTCCGAGAAACCCGTTTTCTGTGCGTTACTCAACGGATTTAGTATAACCTCATCTTTCTGAGAAAGGCTGTAGCGAAAGAAAATCTGATCAGTGGGAGCGTTACTTTTGTTGTTGGGTTTCCTCGATCGAACTGTTCTAGGTTTGGGAAATGGAGTCAAGATAGAGAGTATCCGGACAGATATCTTGTTCGTTCGGCCAAGTTACCGTACCATCTAAAATTTTTACTTGATTAAAATACTGTTTGTTTTTAAGTTCTTGAAAGATGCCAAAATCGAGCAGTGGTGAACAATCATAAATTTTCTTTTCCTCATTAGTAAAGATGAGTTGTAATTGATAGTTTGGCAAAGGGATAACTTCTTTAACTCTAGGATTCATGATTTATCTCAGTGGTTCAATTTTATACAGTTGTTGTCCTGAAATCGAAGGACTGTCGCTCAGAAATAACCTCGATCGAATAAAATTCTTTCATCGACAATCGCGAAAGAGTTGACGATCAAACTCTCAGATAATTTCCGTTTAACCTTGCGAATATAATCGGCTATCTCCATCTAATTTGATCGTAAACTTATCTCTTTTCTAGCTGCCAATAGCATTTCATAATAAACATTCCACTCGAAATAATCCATAGCGTCCCCTAGCTCACCGGAACGAAATCTAGGAGAGAATTCTTCCGAACTCATGGGATATTGATTTTCCTATTGCTTGACACGGGTTTCTAAATCCAAAATTTGAGCGTTAATCTGCCAATTTTCCCGTTGTTCGCTCTGAATTTTCCGATTCAGTAACTCTCTTTCTTCCTCGGAGAGAGAATAATTCGCGCGAGAGAATCAATCAGTTGGGTGTTCATCGAAAATTTGGGTCTGAAACCCCGTCGTTCTACGACGGCTTTACCGTTAAATATGAGCATCGTTTACGAAATATATGCTAAAATGTGAGGTATGGAAAAAGCCTATTC
>NZ_JACJQV010000098.1 GCF_014696875.1 Microcystis wesenbergii FACHB-1317
GAATAGGCTTTTTCCATACCTCACATTTTAGCATATATTTCGTAAACGATGCTCATATTTAACAGTAAAGCCGTCGTAGAACGACGGGGTTTCAGACCCAAAATTTTCGATGAAGATAGTTTCACCAATTTGCGCTCCAAGCCCAGGTTTTAGTTTGCATTCTTCCACTGTTCCAATGCCACCTTCGTGTGACTGTACCATTCTGAATTTGATTACGATTAGGCTTGCCCTCGTAACGCGCCGATAGACCAACCAGTGCTTTCGGCATCGCAACTAAACTCACAGCTTCAATCAATGGGCATGGTGCGTTCCCAAAAATCGATCGGTGGAGCAGTAGGAGCCAGATTAGGGGACGCACCCTAGGGCTGAAAACGGAGATTTTGAAGAGATCGCACTTGAGCAATGGTTTCAAAATCACGGTCGTTGTGAATCAGAAGCAGATCATTTTCCAGTGCCGCTTGAGCAATACAGCAATCAATTGGGCTGCGAACAGTCAATCCTTGACGACGCAGATCATAGTAAATACGTGCAGCCGCTTGCCAGGAAGAAGGCCTGAGTTCAACATAATCCTGCACTTCGAGGTAAGTAGAGAGGATTGTCCACTCTTGCTCGTTTAAGCTCCCTTGAAGCAGTTCAAGCTGGGTAAAGCGGGTGAGTAAAATCTCACGATTTGCAATTAACGTTTCCAGTTGCTGGCGAACTTGACCACTGCGATCGCGGAAGACGCTGATCCACACAGATGTGTCAATCAGCAACATGACGAGTTTCACGTAGGGCTTTATAATCAAAATCTGGAGCAAATTGAATTTGTCCGGCAAGGTCGAGAAGGTTTTTCTTACGGCGGGATTTTACGAATTCTTGTAGAGCAAGATTCATTAGTTCCTCTTGGGTGGTGAGGTTAGTCAGTTGAAAGGCTTCCTTGAGAAGCGATTCATCAAGGTTGAGGGTAATTTGCATAGGATGGATATTAGATTGAAGTATGGGTGATTATTCTCTTTACATTTTAATCCGATAGATGACTAACCCACCTCTGGGCATATCTTTGTTAGTTGGCCCTCAAACCTTAAGCTACTTGCTACCAGATCAGTGATCGCACTTGATTTACGGTCGGTGTATCTAGTAATGTTGTTTGATGTTCTATCAGCAGCCGATCAATTTGATTCAACTCATGTTCTTTAAAGCCTCGGTTCTTTTCTAGGAAGACGGGAGCGAGACAAAATTTCGCAATTTGCTTATCCCTCTTAATATGTTAAAATTATGGTGATTAGGCTGATCAACTCCGCTTATGGATGAAAGCTTTGAATGGGATGAAGATAAAAATCTTTTAAACCAACAGAAACACGATGTTTCCTTTGAATTAGCCCAATACGCATTTTTTGACCCCAACAGAGTTATCGTACAAGATCTGGCTCACAGTCAAGAAGAAAATCGATTTTACTGTATGGGGCAAGTTAATGAAGGAATCATCACAGTGCGCTTTACTTACCGGGAAGGAAAAGTTAGAATTTTTGGAGCTGGTTATTGGCGAAAAGGACGTAAACTATATGAACAGCAAAATAACTTATACTGATGAACCAATGGAACTGGGACAAGTAGTTAAAGATTTTTTACCGCCTCCAGACCAGTTAGTTCCTAAGGATAAAACCAAAACTAATCAAGTAACATTAGAATTAACAGAAGAAAGTGTAAGCTTCTTTAAATCTCAAGCAGATCGAAAGCAAATTCCTTATGAAAAAATAATCGAATTACTGGTTGAACAATATGCTCATGAATGTATATCTGATGGTTAAACGCCTCATAAGAGCATTGTCTAACCGACATTATAGCTGACTTGAAAAAGGTGCGTTACACGCGCGTTTTAGCACCCTACAAGATCGGCATCGCACTTAAACTCACAGTTTCAATCCATGGGCATGGTGCGTTCCCCAAAAATCGATCGGTGGAGCAGTGGGAGCCAGATTAGGGGGCGTTGCTGATTTGAGATATGAATCTTCTTTTGTGGGATTTTTAAAACCTAGACCTAAACTAACTTTTGGATGGGTGCAAGGTTGTTATTCATACCTTGATTCAGCAACGCCCCAGATTAGGGAACGCACCCTACGGCGATGGCTACCAACCACAGTTAGGGTTTGGAGTGCCTCCGTTCTCTGCTCCCAAGGAGAAGGAATTGCTAAAACCGCAGCCAAGTTGGTAAAACGTTGCACCTACTGATCTGGCATAAGACTGACAAGTGCCAGAATTCCAACCGGATGGAACTGAAATCGTATCTCGCCAATTGTCAGGAACAACAACACTACACAGCTTTGTTCGGGAAGCTTGAGCAAGAGCAAAATCTGAACCATTGAAGATGGTCAAGAAACTCAGGATCACGGCCAATGAAACCATTCCCACAATCAATCCAAATTTTTTGTACTTCCCAATTCTCATCATTTGTTGTACTTCTCCTTCTTACAAGTCCACTATTAGGCGTGATCGCAAGAAACTTTCCCTATATTACGCCCAAAAGCGTGTTAGCCAGATTAGTTTACTGCAAACAATCTCCTTTAAGGAGACTTATCACAGAAGCCTTCTAGAGTTCTAGCAAAGATTCTTAGATCTGACTGCACTTTGTCACAAAATTTTACTATTATTTTGACACTCTTAATGGTTAGAAGGGAAACTGCAATCGCCAAGTATGGTCAATTTTTGTCCAAAGCATTTGAGGAAATGACCTGAACAAATAGCCAGACATAGCACTATTTTCTTTGTTACCAAAAAGCTGGCCATCCTCGCACTTTTGGCAAATTTAAGACTATTGAGTAAGGGAAATTAACCGATAATTCATAACTGGTTGGGGTGCGTTAATTTAAGCAATAACACACCCTAACTTTGTATTAATGCAAGAAATGACGAATGCCTGTTAAGACCATAATTAAACCTAACTCATTAGCGGCATTAATTGAATCCTGATCTTTTAAAGAACCTCCGGGTTGAACAATTGCCTCGATACCAAACTGGGCCGCCGTGCGAACAGAATCATCAAAGGGGAAAAAACCATCACTAGCTAAATAGCCACCTTTAGCCGCTTCCCCTGCTTGTTCAAGGGCAATTTTCACCGAACCAACGCGATTCATTTGCCCCGCACCAACGCCTAAAGTAGTTTGATTTTTTGTCACCACAATAGCGTTAGATTTAACGTGCTTAGATACTTTCCAAGCAAACAGTAATTCCGCTAATTGTGCGGCAGTGGGTTGTTTTTCTGTCACCACGCGCCAATCATCTGGGGTTTCTACCAGATCATCGGCCGCTTGTACTAGAAAACCGCCGGCGATAACTTTTACTGTTTGTTTTTCTCCCGTGCTTAAATCCGGCAGCAATAAAATCCGCACTTTTGACTTTTTAGCAAGGATATCCCGGGCTTCGGGGCTACAATCGGGGGCAACCACGCATTCTAGGAAGGTTTTCGTTAATTCTTTAGCGGTTGCTTCGTCTATGGCTTGATTTAGGGCAACAATACCCCCAAAAGCCGAGATAGCATCGGCGTTAAAAGCTTTAGTATAAGCTTCCACTAAACTACCACCGATCGCCACTCCACAGGGATTAGTGTGTTTCAAGATAGCGGCAGCCGGTTCTTCCCTGCCGAATTCGGCGATTAAACGGCGGGCTGCTTCTAAATCGACTAAATTGTTATAACTTAGTTCTTTTCCCTGTAATAAGGTCGCTTTTCCCCAACCTTGAGCCATTGTACCGCTGCCGTACCAAGTGGCACTTTGGTGGGGATTTTCGCCGTAACGCAGGGTTTGCAAGGCATTTCCCGCCAAATTAAAGCGAGTCGTTTCCCCGTTTAAGCTGGCGAAATAGGATGCGATCGCTCCATCGTAGGCATTGGTTAAAGCGAAGGTTTCCCCCGCCATTTTTTGACGGAATTCCAGGGAGATTTCGCCGTTATTTTGCCGTAATTGGCTTAAATACTGCTCGTAATACTTGGGGTTACTGATGACAGTCAAATGGGCGAAATTTTTAGCCGAGGCGCGTAACATCGCCGGACCACCAATATCGATTTGTTCGATCGCCTGAGCGGTGGTAACCTCAGGATTAGCGATCGTCTGTTCAAAGGGATAGAGATTAACCACCACCAAATCAAAAGGACGAATTTGATTAGCCTCCATTTCCGCTAAATCTGACTGCCAATCCCGTCTAGCCAAAATACCGCCATGGATGCGAGGATGGAGAGTTTTCACCCTTCCGCCCAAGATTTCAGGAGAGCCTGTGTACTCTCCCACTTTAATCACGGAAATTCCCGCCGATTGCAGTGTTTTGGCGGTTCCTCCACTGCTAATAATTTCAAAATCAAATTCTTCTGTTAGCTGACGGGCAAAGTCAACTATTCCGGTTTTGTCAGTCACGCTGATCAGCGCTAAACGTCCCATAGTAGTGATCTATAAGCAACCATTTCAGTATATCTCAGTCCTAACCCGTTAAAAATTAAAAAAAAGTAGGTTAGTAAATAATCAGCTGCTTCTATATTTTCCTCTCTCAAATATTAACTTATGCCAAGAAAAAAATTGCAACTCTTATTACCTAGATATTTTCTACTTAGTTTTATATCCTGATACCAAATCTATTTTTAAGTAGTTGGGTGTTAAAAACTATAAGATACCCCCGCCTATCGGCACCCCCCTTAATAAGCTATCCATTAGTCAGATCTTTCTTAACAAAAAGAGAAGAAACTTAAAAAAAGGGGAAACGATTGATAGGTATAGTTTTGAAAGAAGGAATTAAGGTGGAGGTAAGCAA
>NZ_JACJQV010000099.1 GCF_014696875.1 Microcystis wesenbergii FACHB-1317
AAAGCAAGGCATTTTAAAAATTTTTCAGATATTTGTTCTGAGAAATTGACTGAAAACCTTGCCAGATAAGGATTTGATTGAATGACATTTGCGAGAATGAAACAGCCCTAGGGCAAGGGGGGGTAAGATACCTGCCAAGAATAAAGAAAAATGGTATCAGCAGTGATGCTAGAAGAATCCACGTCCGTTTACGGCGTGGGGTATGTCAAACCTCTCTCGCCTTCCGTTCCCCGCTTCAGTGCCAGATTTGTGACTTCTGAAACTGGGGGTAGCTATCGCCGTTACTCTCAACTTTGTCAAATATAATGACAAAGTGTATTGACCTTGAGTCCCCTGGCCGAGTTTGGTATCGAGTGATACTAAACGTCGGGACAGATAAACAGTTATAAGGTCGGTCAAGGTTGATAGGGCTCCTTATTTCATGCCTAAACGTTTCGCACTACTGTTTACTGTTTACTGATCACTGATTCTGGGCCCGTTCAAGAAATAATCTGTCCCCAAAATCCCGTAAAAATTCGAGTTCCGTCTTTGAGAATATGAATTTCTACTTGATCCGATGCCCAATTAATCTGATCTTCCCAAGCGGGATTGAGGAGGTGAATCCGTTGATTGCTAGAAGAAACCGGAGAATCGGGGGAATGAATAGCGAGGGATTCCACATAGGCCCCATCCACCAAAATATCTAACTGGGCCAATAATTCTTGAGAGTGGGGCGGTGCTTCGGTTGAGCGCAATTGTTCGATCGTAAATCCCGTGAAGGACATCACATTTAAGCCTTTTTCCTTAACATATTTAGCTAATTCGGTCAAGGCTTTTGCTTGCCAAAAAGGTTCACCCCCAGAGAAAGTTAGGCCGCTATTGCGGGGATTAGCCAAAATTTTGGCAGCTAGAGACTCAACAGTAATTAATTGATTGATCTCGAAGGACCAGGAAGCTGGATTAAAACAACCCCGACACTCGCGAGAACAACCCTGTACCCAGACCACGGCCCGACAACCGGGACCGTTAACGGCGGATTCATCCACATAGCCCATGATATTGAGATGATGGGCGGGAATTTGCCCTAATTGGGCAGCAATAGTCAGACTCATCGCTTATAATCCTCGATCGATTCCTATCTTTTTCATGCTAGAGAAAAAACGACAAAAATCGATCGCTCTGGCCATGATTTGTTAACCTTTGACACACATCACCTGCTTGAGAGTGGCGACAATTTCCACTAGATCAGCCTGTTGATTCATCACCTGTTGGATCGGTTTATAGGCCCCTGGAATCTCATCAATAACGCCCTCATCTTTGCGGCATTCAACCCCTTGGGTTTGGGCGATTAAATCATCAAGAGTAAAGGTTTTTTTAGCCAGATTTCTCGACATCAAGCGCCCCGCCCCGTGGGAACAGGAACAGAAGCTATTATGTTCTCCTTTGCCTTTGACAATATAAGATTGCGCTCCCATGGAACCGGGGATAATACCATAATCGGTTTCTCTGGCGCGGACGGCTCCTTTTCGGGTGACATAAACCTCTTCCCCAAAATGAATTTCTTGTTCGGCGTAATTGTGATGACAATTAACTACTAAGAGGGGTTTAGTTGGTTTGCCTCCCGCTAGATGTTTTTCAACAATGCGCTTAAATCTAGCCATCATAATTTCTCGATTATAACGGGCATATTCCTGGGCCCATTGCAGGTCGTGCCAGTAGGCGGTAAATTCTTCTGTACCGGCGACAAAGTAGGCCAGATCGAGGTCGGGTAATTTACATTCTCCTAGTTTGGCTAACTCTTTGGCGGTATTAATATGACATTGGGCCAGTTGATTACCAATACCTCTAGAACCGGAATGGAGCATTAACCAAACTTGATTATCTGTATCTAAACAAATTTCGATAAAGTGATTGCCACCCCCCAGAGAACCCATTTGTTTAAGGGCTTTTTTCTCTAGGTTTTGTACACCTCGATGAATCTGTTTAAATTCCGCCCATTTTGGCCATTTGGTCACTTCCCGATCCACTTCTTTATTTTCAGCAAAACCGACGGGAATATTTTCTTCCACATCGAGGCGAATTTTTTTGAGTTTTCCCTGCAATTGTTCACCAGTAAAAGGCATTTTTAGGGCAGCCATGCCGCAACCGATATCGACTCCGACGGCGGCGGGAATTACGGCATCTTTGGTGGCAATCACCGAACCGACTAAAGCACCTTTACCCAAGTGAACATCCGGCATTAAAGAAATGTGTTTATAAACAAAAGGTAGGGAGGCAACATTTTTGGCCATTTGGGTTTCTTGGAGTCCCAATTCATGGCCCGCCCAAGATAAAATCGGTGTCGGGGTGGAAAGAGCCAGAGTTTCGTAAGTCATAGTTTTTATGAAATAATCAGATAAAAAGCGGATGCAACCAAGACAATAAGGCAATTGAGATTCTGCGATCAATTGAATAAATTGTTATCAGTGATCGTGTTTTAGCACAGAGGATAAGCTGTTGACTATCTAAATTAGAGTTCTTGCATAATTAATTTTTGAGAGGGCAAAAATGAGAAAAATAAGCATAAAATTGCTTAAAATTGCTAAATAGAGCATTTAATCTATATAATGCTCATTCTTAATTCTCCTGACGACCGACTACTGGCTACTGACTCCTCACCTCACGGAAGATTTTTGATTTTTGCCAGAGGTCTATTACTCCTTCAGACTGCCTCCGGGAGAATTTTTCACTTTCACCGGAGGTTTACCGACTACTGTAATACTACCAAAAAGGTTCGGATACCTACACTATCGAGAAAGCGGGGTTATTTTGCACTATAGAGATAACAAAGGAACTGATAGGGGTGGGTATCGCCTAAAAACCGAGTACAGTTCCGATTCTAGAAGTCACTATAAGTTGTATCGGAGCAGCACAAAGATTATGGGAAAAGTAGTTGGAATTGACTTAGGGACGACTAACTCCTGCGTCGCGGTTATGGAAGGGGGTAAACCCACCGTTATCGCCAACGCCGAAGGGTTTAGAACCACGCCCTCAGTGGTCGCCTACGCCAAAAATGGCGATCGCCTAGTAGGACAAATCGCCAAACGTCAAGCGGTAATGAACCCGCAAAATACTTTTTATTCCGTCAAACGCTTCATCGGCCGGAAATTCAACGAAGTTAGCAAGGAAGCCACAGAAGTATCCTACAAAGCTCTTCAAGACGGCAACGGCAACGTTAAATTAGACTGTCCCGCCCAGGGCAAACAATTCGCCCCCGAAGAAATTTCCGCCCAGGTACTGCGGAAACTGGTGGAAGATGCCGGTAAATACCTCGGCGAAACCGTTACCCAAGCAGTCATCACCGTACCTGCTTATTTTAATGACTCCCAACGTCAAGCCACCAAAGATGCGGGGAGAATTGCCGGGATTGAAGTTCTCCGCATTATCAACGAACCCACCGCCGCCTCTCTTGCCTACGGATTAGAGAGAAAAGCTAACGAAACCATTCTTGTTTTTGACTTGGGTGGGGGAACCTTTGACGTATCGGTTCTGGAAGTGGGTGATGGTGTCTTTGAAGTTCTCGCTACCTCTGGAGATACTCATCTCGGGGGTGATGACTTCGATAAAAAAATCGTTGATTATTTAGCCGAAGAATTCGAAAAATTTGAAGGAATCGATCTCCGTCAAGATAAACAAGCCCTGCAACGTCTCACGGAAGCGGCGGAAAAAGCCAAAATTGAGCTTTCTAGCGTTACCCAAACGGAAATTAACCTGCCCTTCATCACCGCTACCGCCGAAGGACCAAAACACCTAGATACTACCTTAACCAGAGCTAAATTTGAGGAAATTTGCGCTGATTTAATCGATAGCTGTCGGCGTCCCGTAGAAAATGCCGTCCGTGATGCCAAAATCGATAAATCTGCCCTCGATGAAGTGGTTCTCGTCGGTGGTTCAACCCGGATTCCCGCCATTCAAGAATTAGTTAAACAAGTTCTGGGCAAAGAGCCTAACCAAAGCGTTAACCCTGATGAAGTGGTAGCTGTGGGTGCCGCTATTCAAGGTGGTGTTCTTGCCGGTGAAGTCAAAGATATTCTTCTGCTTGATGTTTCTCCTCTGTCTCTGGGTGTGGAAACCCTCGGCGGTGTGATGACGCGGATTATTCCCCGCAATACCACTATCCCCACCAGAAAATCGGAAGTTTTCTCTACGGCAGTAGACTCACAAACTAACGTAGAAATCCACGTCCTGCAAGGGGAACGGGAAATAGCCAAAGATAACAAGAGTTTGGGAACTTTCCGACTCGATGGTATCCCCCCTGCGCCCCGGGGTGTGCCTCAAATCGAAGTGGTTTTCGACATCGATGCTAACGGTATTTTAAATGTCACCGCTAAGGATAAAGGTACAGGAAAAGAACAATCGATCAGCATCACCGGCGCTTCTACCTTGCCGTCAAATGAAGTGGAACGCATGGTTAATGAGGCAGAATCGAACGCCTCGGCTGATAAAGAACGTCGCGAACGCATTGAACGCAAAAATCAAGCTGATTCCCTCGTTTATCAAGCTGAAAGGCAGTTAGTCGAGTTAGGCGATAAGGTTCCCCCATTAGAGAAAACGAAAGCCCAAAAGTTGATTAAAGAACTGAAAGAAGCGATCGCTGAAGAGGATGATGGTAAGATCAAAGTAGCCCTACCGGAATTACAACAAGTCCTCTACGAGATCGGTACCCGTATCTATCAGCAAGCAGCCCCTAGCAATCCCACCGGTGGCAATAACAATGGCCCCTCTGGTGGTGCTGGTGGTGGCGATGATGTCATCGATGCGGAATTCTCCGACACTAAATAAAAATTAAGTTCCTAGCTCCGACAAGGACACAAGTTACCTTGTGTCCCTTTTTAGTCTCAAAATCGGAATTTATGCTAATCCGACTAATTTAGCGCTGTATTCCCACATTTTTTCGCCTCTTTCATCGTCGCGAGCTTGAGGAGAAACCCTTTGTACAAAAGATTTACCCTCTTTTTTCTGACGGTTGCCCCAACTCCAGTAAGCGCCAGATTGACGGTATTCGGGGTCAGCCACCACCAGGGCCACTCTTTCCCCGGCTAATTCTTGGGAAACATAGCCACCGGTGATATTTTTCTGGAACCAGGGGAAAAACTGCTGGAAAAAGGGGTAATGGTTGCGGAAAAGGGGTGTATCGGCCACACAACCCGGATAGAGGGAAGTAAAAGTGATTCCGGTCGATTGGTGATAGCGTTTGTGCAGTTCCCGCATGGTGAGAACATTACACACCTTACTATCTTTGTAGGCTTTGACCGATTCAAATTTTTTGCCGTCGGCCATAGTAATCGGCTCTTTGAAACCCTTGGCAAACCCTTCCAAATCGCCCAAATCGGGACGAGGAGGAATTTTACCGCCTAATTCATCGGGATTATGGGTGACAGTGCCGAGAATGACTAAACGGCGGTCGGGAGAGGGAGAATTTTTTAGATCTTCCAAGAGCAAATTTGACAACAGGAAATGACCTAAATGATTGGTGGCCATGCTCAATTCATAACCGTCGGGACTTCTTAAGGGTTCTTTGAGCAAAGGCAGATAGATAGCGGCATTGCAGACTAAAGCGGTTAGGGGTCTGCCCAAGGACCGGAAATTTTTAACGAAGCGCCGGACGCTATCGAGGGAACCGAGGTCGATAAATTCAATACAGTAGTTATCCCGGGGAATGTTCAATTCCTTGGCCGCCTGTTCCATTTTCGGGATATCCCGACAGGCCATAACCACAAACCAACCTCTTTGAGCAAGGGATTTAGCGGCGTAGAGACCGACTCCAGAAGTTGTCCCAGTAATGATCACCGTGGGTTTTTGATCTTGTATCATTTTTTGATAGTTTTCGTTAATCGCTCTGGTCTAGGGAATATCCAAGGGATTCCGATTATAAATTTTATCTCAAATGTCGGGGTTTCATCCCGTCGCTTTTAGGGACGGGATGAAACCAAGCGCCAATATAAAACAGCACTTCGACACATTTCGACAGGCTCAATGTAAAGGCTCAATGTAAAGGCTCAGTGACACGAAGCACGATTAAAAATAAGCGTCCAGTCTCCTGACAAAATCTCGAATAACTTCTTCTTGTAAGGGTCTTGACCTACTCAGGCCAAATAGCTACCATGTAAGTAGAGCGGATAGGGTAATCAACCGCTTTAAAAACCCATGTAGTCTAACCACTACGCTATCTGCACCTTGACAATTAAAGATATGGGGTTCTACTCAATAGTTCTAGTTTCCCCCTGCTCGTGATGTAAAATCTTTACAGGAAATAGACAAAGCAGTATTTGAAGCTAACGTTTCAATTCAAGCAAACTTTGTCCCCCCCCCTGGCCCCCCCCGACGTCGGGGGGGGGCCAGGGGGACTATCGTAGGGCATACGAAAAGTAACGCGCAAGCGTGAGAACCACCTCTGGGTTGGATAACGCAAGGCATCTAATTTAAGTGGACTCGTTGAACTAAGAATCCCGAAGCGCTTAGTGCGACGGGAGTGTCAAATAACTTCAAATTTTCGTGAGTGTTCACTTATCAGTGATCAGTGATCAGTTATCAGTGATCAGTTATCAGATTTAAGTTTACCGATCTCCCCACCTCCCCACTTCCCCAATTCATAATTCATAACTAACGAATGGGTTTAGCTAAATCACCGACTTTAAAACCATTACCGGTAATGATGCGACCGACGCTAGATTGACCATCAGCTTCGACAATTTCGAGAGTGCCAATCGGTTGAGTAATCTGACGGATAACCTTACCCGTTTGCGGATCCTTGACCGTTTGAGTCGTCCGTTCGATGGAAATGCGTAAACCGACACGATAGCCTTCTCCCGTACCTTTATTGAGAATTACCTGATTTCCCGCCACGGCAGCCACTAAAGCGGTGACAGTCGGGAGCGAGCGAGGTGTAGCGGCGATTTGGTCGGCTTTATCATTGAGATTATCCACCACCTGCGCCACTGCCTTATCCGTGGCAATACTGAGTAATTTCCCTTCGTTGGAGGTTTGGGAACCACCCCCAACTCCTAAAACCACGGTTGAACCATCGGATTGATTGGCAGTACCATCTCCCTGAGCGGTGGTAATAATTTCGGCCGTGGTGGTATTAATTGCTCGGACATTTAACTTGACAAAAGCATCGGTTTCTGTCTTAGCAGTGCTAAAAATAATAAACGAGCCACCGGATTGTTTTTTTTGTAAATCGAATTGGGTAATCGAACCGATAATCACCACATCTACCCCCAAAATTTGCCCGATTTGAGCAGCGGTAGCGGCATCTACCCGTCCCGAAGCCCCCAAATTCTGTTCTCTGAGGACAGCATCAATGCGACTGCGCTCAATGACTGTATAGCGACCACTTTCCACTAATTTGTTGACGAGAATATCACTGACACCACTGGCTCCACCATTGAGAAATGTTAACCACTGGGGATTACTGAGACCGCTATAATCGAAGTCTAAAACCGCTACTCGCACCTTTTCGCTTTTTTGGGCTAAGAGTAATGGTAAATTGTTAGAGGTAGCTTGGGAGAAAGCCGGTGCGTTGAAGCTACAACCCAAACTAGAAGCGACTCCCACAAGGGTGATTAGGGCAGAAAAACCACGGATACTATCTCGATCGAACATGATAATGAGTTCTCCAGTCAAATAGAATATAGATCATAATGATCTCAAAATTACTCTAACTATCGAGAGCGAGAATTTTGAATGGCAGTAATTAAACCTCTCACCTCCTCGGTTCCCTCGGAAGCTTCAAAGGAAGTGGGAAATTTACCCTTAGCAATCATCCGCAATCCCAAGGGGGCAATACTTAATAAACCCTGTAAATCGCGCCAATAATTGCCCACCACATAGAGGCCGAATTTGCGTTCATCAACCCATCCCCCTGCTTTGACTAATTCCACTAAAACTTTCCGGTGACGAATGGGACGACTACTATCGTCCGACTTGCGAGCGAGTATTTCCTGTTTAATTTTACCGATTTGATCCATGGGGGCCACTTCCATGGGACAAACCGCATTACAGAAATAGCAACGGGTACAACCCCAAACCCCGGCGGTGCCTTGATGATAAAGTGCTAGGCGACCTTCTTGATTACCATCGCGGGAATCTGCTAGGGTGCGCTGCGCTTTTGCTAAAGCGTGGGGACCGACAAAATCGGGATTCACTTGCTTAGCATTACATTCCGAATAACAGGCCCCGCACATAATGCAGTTACCCATCTGATTGAGATTGGCTCTTTCTTCTGGAGTTTGCAGAAATTCTCGTTCGGGAATGGTGCGTGCTTGACTACTGATATAAGGTTCAACTCTTTCTAAATCGTCCCAAAACGGTTGCATATTGACGATTAAATCCCGGATAATCGGTAAATTACCCAGGGGTGCGATCGTGATTTCGGGAATTTCTCCGGCATCTTTTTGGCTACAATGGTTTAATTCACTGGCGATATTTTTTTGACAAGCCAAGGCCGAACGACCGTTAATTTTCATCGCACAGCTGCCACAAATTGTATTGCGGCAATTTTTACGAAAGGCCAAAGTTCCATCAAGTTCCCATTTGATGCGATTAAGGCAGTCGAGAATTGTATTTCCCGCCTCCACCTCTAGGGTAAAATTTTCTAGGTAGGGGGTGTCGTTGGGTCGTTGACGCAGAATTTTAAAAGAAACTTCCATACTCGGCACGGGGATGAGGGACTCCTAATACTCAGGATAATCGATGTTAACGGGCCAAAGGGGAGCTAGTAATGGTAATTAATCCTTAAGATTTGCCCTGGTCGGTTGAGCCAAGGGGTGGGTATCTAGGCCTAATGATAGATGGGCAAGTCGCTCGAAAACAGTTTAATCCCCCCGGATTTGCTGCTCTGGGTCATTAGTTTTTTGCCAACTCCAACCACAAGTATAGTTTCTCAATTCCTTGCTAGGTATAGCTTGAGCGGTTTTACGTCCTTACTTTCTCCCCCCTGTTTTCCTCGCACCCGACCAAAAATTGCCAGAGTCTTGACCAAAAATTTCCTCTCCCCCACAAGGTTTACACTTACTACCTAGTCCGGGGTCTTCTTAGCACGATTGTCATCACCGAACCATCAGTTTTAAAAAATTTATTATTCCCCTCTAGACATTTTTGGCGAGATTTTTGGTATGATCAATTTGTCAGTGTAAACTTAATTGACAGTCACTAAAAAATCAAGGGACATTAAAAAGTACCATGAGTGATATCTCTCCTACTCCCCTAACCGGGAAAGCTCTACTTCAAAAAGTCAAAGAGTTATCCCACTTACCCCGTCGCGAAACGGCAAAACGTTGTGGTTACTACTCTCAAAGTAAAGATGGCCAAGTTCGGGTCAATTTAACCGACTTTTACGATGCTGTTTTAGGTGCAAAAGGGGTTCCTCTCGATCCCGAAGGCACTAAAGATGGCCGCGGCCGCGAACCCACTTTCCGGGTTAGTGTCCACAAAAATGGTCAAATCGTCATCGGTTCCACCTATACCGAACAAATGAACTTGCAGCCCGGCGATGAATTTGAAATCAAACTTGGCTACAAGCACATCCACCTCAAACAAATGGAATCAGAAGAACCAGTAGAAGCTTAAATAGGTTACGGAGTAGGGATAGGGAAAAAAAAATCGGCAGTCAAAAGGGCTAGTTTTGACAAGACCGACAAAAAAGACAATATAGATTCTTATCCCTAATTCTAACCCCTGACCGCCTCTTTCATCAACTCGAGGGGTTTTCCTTAAGCACTTTTTCTTCTTTTTCGCAACCCCCTAGGGATGGATTTTTGTTGGAGCTAGGCTTTTCCAGAGCAAAGTTCCACAATTATTCTGTCCCTAGAGGGTTTGTTTTATGGGTGTTAGGAGACAGGAGACTCCGAGTTAGTATTCAGGAGATTATTTTTATTTATTCTCCCCACACCCCACACCCCACACCCCACACCCTACACCCCACACCCTACACCCCAAAAACCCCACACCCCACTTCATAATTCATAATTCATAATTCATAATTTATAATTCCCACCTCTAGCACCTAATTGACAATGGACATGGCTGCCTTAATAAAAATTATTATTTTCCTGTTAGCCTGGTTAATTCTCTGGCTGCCGATTGCCATTGGTTTAGGGAGTCGTTTGGGATGGCAACCGCTGCAAGGGACAAAACCTGACCAGAAATTGCCCCTAGTTGCCTCTCTTTATGCCTTGGCACCCCTAGTTATCTGGGGATTATTGAAGATAGAGGGGAGCAGCCTCCATAATTACGGATTAATTTGGTCATTTTCCCTATTTATCTCCCTAACCAAAGGATTAATCCTAGCAGTGGTGGGATTAGGGATAATTTTTTTCCTAGAGGGGATTTTGGCCTGGGTACATTGGCAGCCCAAAAATCTAACTCGCGCTTTTGCCTTGAGTTTACCCCTGTTGATAGTGGCCCTCTGGGTGGGTATTACCGAGGAATTAATCTTTAGGGGCATCTTTTTGAGCCAATTAAGCCAAGAATACGGTTTTTGGGTGGCGGGAGCCATTTCTAGCCTAATTTTTGCCCTGCTGCATCTGCTTTGGGAACGTCAGCAAACGCTACCGCAACTACCCGGTTTATTTCTGATGGGGATGGTTCTGGTCTGGGCGCGGGCGATCGATCATGGTAGTTTAGGATTAGCTTGGGGACTTCATGGCGGTTGGGTGTGGGGATTAGCTTTGCTAGACAGTGCCGAATTGATGTCTTACAGCGATTCTGGGTTAGTTTGGGTCAAAGGTATCTATAACCAACCTTTAGCGGGTTTAGCGGGTATTCTTTGCCTCTTGGGGACAGCTTGGGGGTTAAACTTGTTTCAGTAACCAAAAGCCGGTAAAAGTGCGACCAGAATCATCCGGTTGTATCAGGAGAAAGTGCCAACCTTGGCTTTCCTGTTTGGTTGCTTGATAAACATTGGCTGCCAGGGCCACTTCTTCATCTTCGTAGGTCAGAAAAATCCAACGTTCATTTAGACCTGATTCCAAGACTAAACCGCCCGATCGCCCCCTTTCTGTGGGAATATGATCGATAAATACCGGGTTAATTTCCTCTAACCAACGAGCGATGGCAAGAGATTTCTTACCCCCGGTAATAACCACACCGGGGATCATTAAAGTGGAGGCTAAACCTAATTTTAAAGGAGAAAAGGCCTCTGGTAGGGAAAGAATCGGTATTCTGCGATCGCCAAAAAAGTTAACTAAATCAACGGCGGGAAAACGAGCAAAACGCCACTCTTGACCTAAAAATTGGTCTGGTAGGGGTTGCGGTGGAGGAGAGTCGATATTGATGGGGATTTGCCGCAATTCTAGCTGTTTTTTCAGAGCGTTAACGTGACGGGTTAACTCAATTTTGATCTGTAAATTTTGACCAGCGAGGAGAAATAAATTGGCGCATTGGGGGCGAAAAACTTGGATAATTTCTGGGGGGGAGACTTGACAAGCTTGCTGTAACTGTTGGGTTAACCAGTCGCTATTAGCTTGGGATTGGGGACAGGAATTTTCATAGATAAGATGACCAAGGGAATCGGAAATTAACAATTGCCAGATTGGGCCAAGAGAAGGAGAAGATGAAGATTTATAAAAATCCGCTTGCCAAATAGTCATAATTCAGTAACAAGTCACCAGTAAAAAGTCAAAAAATGGTCAGGAGTAGAGGTCAACTAAAAATTTTACCCTACCAAGACTTTTAAGTAACGCACAGAAAACGGGTTTCTCCGAGAAACCCGTTTTCTGCTCATGCACTCATGCAAAAAGGGGAATAAATAATCAGTCTTTAATAACCAGATTTAGTATTATTCTTAATTCTCCTGACGACCGACTACTGACTACTGACTCCTGACTCCTAACCCTAACAACAATTTTTGATTTTTACAAGAGGTCTAATCTAGGATCGAGACAAAAAAGGCTATATACTAGGGAAAGCTATAGCAAAAAATATCGAGACAATGGAAGAAAATTGGCTAGAAATTGGGACAATAGTAGCACCCCAGGGACTGGAGGGAGAATTGCGAGTTTTATCGGTATCAGATTTTCCCGAACGTTTTCAGAAGCGAGGTATTAGGGGAATACAAGGACCACAAGGGGGAGAAATCCGAGAAATTACTCTGCTCAGGGGACGTGAGCTACCGGGAAAAAATGTTTATGTTATCAAGTTAGAGGGGGTTGAAAATCGGGAACAAGCCGAAGCTTTGCGCGGATATAAATTATGGGCGAATAAACTAGAAAAACCTCGCCTAAAAGCGGATGAATATCATGTTAGTGAGCTAGTAAACTTAGAGGTTTATCATCACCTGACAGGAGAAAAAATCGGGGTTGTAGTAGATATTTTCTGGGCTGGTAATGACATTTTAGCAGTGCAACTAGAAGCAAATCTCGCCTCTGTCAAGAAAAAAAGCCCTTCTTCCGACTCAAAAGCCACGGTCCTGGTTCCCTTTGTCAAAGAAATTGTGCCACTGGTGGATCTGAAAGCGGCACGCATCGAGATCTCGCCACCACCGGGGTTATTAGAGATCAATTTATCCTAGGCTGATTCTTGATGGTAGATTTCGACAAAGATAAGGTAATACTGGAACAGTAAGGATTAGCTGCTTTTTTAGCTAATTTAACAACACCCAGTTATCCCTAGGGACTGCTAACCAACCGTGACAATTTTTGATTTTGAGAGTAGATCTACTTTTACCCCAGAAATGGGTAATCTCAAAAGGAAAGAGAGATATTATTTTGATGAAAGGCTATGGGTATCAGCATCCTGAGAATCTGGGCGATCGCAGCTAATGGTTTTCGCGAGGTTATTCGCGATCGCATTCTTTACTTTATCGGGTTTTTTGCCTTGTTGATGGCCTTCGCTTGGCGTTTATTACCAGAAATTGCGGTGGGAACCCATGAGAAAATCTTTCTTGACTTGGGATTAGCCGCTATCGGACTATTAGGGGTAATTGTCGCGGTTTTTGTGGGTACAGGGCTAATTAATAAGGAAATTGACAAGAAAACTATTTTAGTTTTGATTCCTAAACCCCTGAGTCGGGCCGAATTTATCCTCGGTAAACACTTGGGTTTGTCTGGGGTTTTAGTGGTGATGCTGGGGGTAATGTTGGTGATTTACCTGCTGATGTTGCTGGGGATGAAAGTATCTTTTCAAGCTTTACCCCTGATTGTCTCGGTTTTCTATCTCGGTTTGGAATTAATTCTCATTGCGGCCGTGGCGATCGCTTTTGGGGTATTTACCAGTTCGATTTTAGCCACGCTAATGACTTTTGGGGTCTATCTAATGGGTCACATCAGCAAAGATCTGATCCAATTGGGTATAATCAGCAAAAATCCCAATATCCTCGCCATCACTAAAAATATTTATCTAATTCTCCCAGATTTGGAGAGATTGAATTTTAGAAACGAGGCCGTTTATGGTTTGCTGCCTAGTGCTGATGTCTTAATCGGTAACGCCCTCTACAGTCTCGTTTATACTGGTCTATTATTGGGTATCTCCATCCTCATCTTTTCACGACGACAATTTTAAATGGCCTTGCCGAATGTCATCGCCATCGATTAGTTTATAGAGATGATTAGCCATGAAATTAAAGGCACAACTGCATATTTTAAGTCGAGAAGCGGTCAATTACGGACTGGCAACCGTGGTCATGGAAGAAGCGGTTAATCCCGTCCTGGCGGCTTTTGCTAGACAGTTAAAACATTTACAATACTATGTGGTGCAGAATAGCCAAGGTGATTGGTTACTAACCACCTTAGCTCATCGGCAGCAGCCACAACAGGAAAAAAGGGTTATCTATGCCTTTGCTACGGAAAAAATGGCCATATCTGCCCAAAATACTGCTAATTCACCCCTATCAACGCTCCTGATTCCCGTAACCCATCTTTTATTCCAATTATTTGCCGTAGAAAAAGTAGATAGTATTATTTTTCTGGAAAATGCACACACCGCTCAAACAGGAAAAGAAATCTCCCGGACCCAATTAAAGGCTAATATTGAAAAACAACTGCAAAAACTAGGGAAAATTCCTTCCAATCTTGCTTAATTAGTTATCCTTAATCAAGGCGAATTAGATGTCACCACCAGACTTTTTAAGCTGGCAACTTGAGTCTAGCCTAATCAGGGAGATTATTTAGAGCCGATCGTATAAACAAGCACCTGAGCCAAACGGCTAGGAGCATATCGGTTACTATAGAGAGTGTCTATTTTCTCAAAACCGACCTATGCTGCGAGAAGATCTTAAGAAAGAATTAGATAAACTAAACGATGATCAACTGAAAAAGATTGCTGATTTCATAGCCGACCTTGAGTTTCAGTCTGGACAAGTCCCATCGTCTGTTCCGCTTTGGCAAAGAGCAACACCATCCCAGAGAGCTAGGGAATTGCGTGAATGGGTGTTACAACTTCCCAAAGATAGTCCGAGTCTAGGAGATGAAGCCTTTAGTCGCGATAGTATTTACGAATGATGACGAGATATTTACTTGACACTAATATTGTTATGCGATTGTGCAATTGTTCCGACCTACAGCATAAGCTGGCAACCAATGCAGTTTCTCGTCTGCTCATGCAATCAGATGAATGTTTCCTTGCGACACAAGTAATAATTGAGTTTTGGGTTGTTGCCACCAGACCAACTGAAGTCAATGGTTTGGGTTGGTCTGTAGAACAAACCAGAAGCATGATAGATCAACTTCTCGCTCGTTTTCCAGTCTTGGCAGAATCTCGGCAGATTTTTACAAATTGGCTGAACTTAGTCACAACTAACAGAGTGATGGGTAAACGCACTCATGATGTTCGTCTCGTTGCGGCTATGCTTGCCAATGAAATTACACATCTGTTGACCTTTAATCCCAGTGATTTTGCGGGTATATCAAGTATTACCATAACTCATCCACAAGATTTGAACCCGTTTGATACTAATGAGCCATAGTGTTGGCGAGCGCCGCATAACTCAATCGTTATCAATAGGGAAAAGTTAATTATCTGCAATGGCCTTTTTTACTCTTACTCAGATTACCATGACCGAGCCAACCCGATTAAACTATCACGATACCTATTCTTGTCCCGTCTGTCGCCATGGTAAAATTGCCACTTTACCACTCATGGAAGCCTATGCTTGTAACTTTTGTCAACACATTTTTACTGCTAATTTAGAAAGACAGCTTTTAAAAATGGCCGATAGTCAATTACCCTTAACTTGGTATTGGAATGGTAAGTATTGGCAGGGTTTACCGAGAGAAGGAATCGAGATGGCAGGTTTTTACTTAATTATCGGTTTAGGATTTGTGATTTTTCCCACAGCAATTGTGGCTACGGGAGCCTATCTTTTTCCTCCGGTCGAGGGGAGTCCTTTGTCATGGGTGCCTCTATTTTGGTCGATTTTAACCTTTATTTGCCATGCTATTTGTTTACTCTGGTTAATTATCGAATATTATCAGTTTCCCGTTAATATGTATCTACGGGCCTTGGCCCGTCGTTGGCAAAATTCTTTTGTTACCCGATTATTATCCTAGGGGTTATTTAATCCTAGAAAGGGGAGCAGGAAGTGGGGTGTAGGGTGTGGGGTGTGGGGTGTGGGGATAAAAAATCTGATAACTGATAACTGATTACTGATAACTGATAACTGATTACTGATAACTGATAACTGATAACTGATTACTGATTACTGTTCCCTAAATTGTCCCTAAAGGACAAAATTGACCCGATAATTCTAGTTGATTGTTTTGCAGTAGATATAAACCGTACTCAATTCCTTCTACTACTGCTTGATAGGAAGCTTCCAAAATATTACTAGACACTCCCACGGTTGTCCATCTTTGTTGACCGTTACTGGACTCGATTAAAACCCTAGTTTTCGCTGCCGTCCCCGAACCACTATCGAGGATTCTCACTTTATAATCGGTCAGGTGAAAGTTAGCAATTTCGGGATAGAATTTGACTAAAGCCTTTCTTAAAGCCCGATCTAAAGCAGCCACGGGCCCGTTACCTTCGGCCACTTCTAATAAATCTTCCTCTTTTACCCGTACTTTAATTGTCGCAATCGCATTACCACTATCCCGGAGCATATCACAATAAACTTGGAATCCTTTTAATTCAAAAAGGTGGCTTCTCTGTCCCAAAGCTTCCCGCATTAATAACTCAAAACTAGCTTCGGCTGCTTCAAATTGATAACCCTCACTTTCCAAGATTTTTAAACGTTCCAAAATTTGCCGACAGGTGGGATCATCTTTATTTAAATCGATGCCAAAACTGCGCGCTTTCGCTAACACATTACTTAATCCCGATTGGTCAGAAATGACAATGCGACGCTGATTCCCGATCGCTTCCGGGTTAATATGTTCGTAGGTAAGGGGATTTTTCGCCACCGCAGAAACGTGAATACCGCCTTTATGGGCAAAAGCGGAACGTCCGACGAAGGGAGCATGATCATCTGGGGCTAAATTGACCATTTCGCTGATTTTTCGGCTAGTTCCCGTCAATCGGCCTAATTGATTTTCTTCTAGGCAAGAAAATCCCATTTTTAACTGAAGATTGGGAATTAAAGTACATAAATTGGCATTGCCGCAGCGTTCCCCATAACCGTTAATTGTGCCTTGAATCATGCGTGCGCCCTCGTTAACTGCCGCTAAAGAGTTAGCTACGGCGGTTCCTGCATCATTATGAGCATGAATGCCTAATTGAGGCGCATTTTCCTCATCAGGATCGATACCCAATTGCTCCCGCACTTTCTCCACAATAGGGGCGATTTCTTGGGGTAAAGTGCCACCGTTGGTATCACAGAAAACTAACCATTCGGCCCCAGCATCCCTAGCGGTTTTCAGGGTTAAAAGGGCGTATTCGGGGTTATTTTTGTAACCATCAAACCAATGTTCGGCATCATAAATGACTCGTCTTCCCTGACAGCGTAGATACTCGATGGTGTCTGCTATCATGGCTAAATTCTCCTCCAGACTGGTTTTTAAGCCCTCTGTGACGTGCAGATCCCAAGATTTGCCGAAAATTGTCACCCAACGGGTTCTAGCGGCGAGAATGGCGGTTAACATCGGATCTTCCCGGGCTTCGACATGGGGGCGACGAGTGGAACAAAAAGCGACTAATTCCGCTTGTTTTAGGGGTTCTTCGTGCAGTTTCCAGAAAAATTGACCGTCTCTAGGGTTTGCGCCTGGCCAACCGCCTTCGATAAAAGGAATGCCCATTCTATCTAATTCCCTGGCGATTTTAATTTTATCTTCTAGGGAGAGGGAAATACCTTCTCGCTGGGCCCCATCCCGGAGAGTAGTGTCATAGACCCAAATGCGCTTACCATTGTTCATAGAAATAGTCAATAGGTGTTAATATTAATTAATAACTGTAGCGACTTAAAATCACGCCCCTAATGCCTAGAATAACAGTTTACGGTCAAACAATCACCTGCGATCGAGGTGAAAATCTCTGTTCAGTTATCAGTTATCAGTTATCAGTTATCAGTTTTGAGTTTTCAGTGAGCAGTATTAAGTGTTAAAGTGTTAGAGTATTAAGTGGCAAGTTCGGAGCCTTCTTTTCACTGATTAATGATTACTGTTTACTGTTCACTGTTTACTGTTCACTGTTTACTGTTTACTGATTAAGGTTATCAAATGAACGAGACAATAATTTTTCGGATATCACCAATAATTCGGGTAACTTTATTAAGTTTATATGTGGCGTTAACCATCCCGTTACCCTTTTTAGCAAAAGTCACTAATTCCCCCGTTAATCCCAATTTTCTTTGGGTAGGAATTAGCTTAGGATTAATCGCTTTATACGGAGCTTTAAGTGAAAGAGTGGTTTTATCAGAAACAGGGATACAAGTTACCTATCCCCAATGGTTTCCCGCTTTTCTTCGCTCTGGTTGGTGGTTAAATTGGACAGATATAAAAGAACTTAAATGTCGCAGTACAGGACAGGGTGGTTTAGTTTATTATTTCCTTGATCGCTCCGCGGAAAAAGCCTATTTATTGCCGATGCGAGTAGTGGGATTTAATCGCATGGTCAAAATAATCGAGGAAAAAACTAACTTGGATATGACTGATATTCGCCCCCTTTCTCAGCCTTGGATGTATGGAATTCTTTTTATTCTCACCCTATTTTTATTATTAGTCGATGGGTGGACTATTGCTACGGCGAGAACTATTATTCCCTAATAAATTCGGCTCAAAACGTAATCCACTAGCTCGATTAACACCTCTTTTGAGGGAGAAGAAGCTAAACAGTCAAGGTGTTTTAAGGCACTTTGACCGTATTGACTGGCTAACTCTTTTGAGCGAGGAATCCCTTGGCTAGAGTGAATAAAATCAAGAGCTTTTTCGATGTCTCCTTCCTGACTAAATTCCCGTTCGATTAACACTTCTATATAGGGATTTTCCTCCATAGCAAAGAGAGCGGGAGCAGTGATATTACCACTGATCAAATCGGAGCCAGAGGGTTTTCCTAATACTTCCGTGGGGGAGGTAAAATCGAGAATATCATCGACGATTTGAAAAGCTAATCCTAAATTGCGACCATAATTATATAAATGATGATTAACTTCAGCCGATTGCTCGCTTAATACCCCAGCGGCTTTGGCACTATTGGCAATTAAAGAAGCTGTTTTGTAGTAACTTTTTTCTAGATAAGCTGCCAAGGAGATACTGGTATCAAAGCGATTAATTCCCTGTTGAATTTCCCCTTCAGCAAAATCGCGAATCACTTCCGAGAGCAATTTTACCACTTCTAAATTATCTAAATTAGCTAGATACCAAGAGGATTGAGCGAAGAGAAAATCCCCCGCTAAAACCGCCACGCGATTGTCAAATAAACTGTTAACGGTGGGAACACCCCGGCGCAATTCCGCCTCATCTACCACATCATCATGGACGAGACTGGCAGTGTGGATCATCTCGGTGATTTCGGCTAATCGACGATGACGGGGAGTGATATCCCGGTCTAACATGGTAGCGCGAGATACCAGCAACACGATCGCCGGTCGAACGCGTTTACCACCGGCCTCGAACAAATGTTCTGCTGCCGCCGCTAAAATGGGATGACGAGCGCCGACGAGATTTTTTAAGTTATCGGTCAAAAGACGGAGATCATCGTCAACGGGTGCGAATAAAGAAGTTGTTGGGATCATTGGTTAGCCAATTGGCGAGATAGTTACGAAAGTTTACATATCCTTACATTTATTTTAAGCTAACCGTCCAGACTAGGGAAGGGGAAGCATCAGTGTTGCCAAAGGCACGGCGTAGCCGTCCAGTGATCAGTAAACAGTAATCAGTGGCTAGTGGCCAGTGGGGAGATAGAGAGAACAAATAAAAAGTCATCTCCGAACTCCTAACTTCTAACTTCCTGACGACTGACGGCTGATAACTGATAACTGATAACTGATAAAACTCTTGTCATTGTCAAGACTCTAGGGTAACTTGTATATAAAAATTAATAAAGCGAGAAGTATTAGAACGATGTTGAGACTAATTAGCGACTTTGACGGCCCGATAATGGACGTATCGGAGCGATATTACCGGGTTTATCAAGAATGTTTACAGAAAACCGCCTATAAAGGTCAAATTATCGGGGAATTATCGAAAGCGGAATTCTGGCAGTTAAAACGGGATCAGGTTTCTGAGAAGCGTATCGGGGAAATGTCAGGATTAGATGAAGATCAAGCGCGTAAATTTGCCCATCTTCGTCGTCAAACTGTTCATACTTTACCCTATCTTGTCCACGATCGCCCGGTGGTTGGTTCTTTGGAAACTCTCCAGAAAATCCAAGATTTAAAGATCGATTTAGTCGTCATGACGATGCGGCGGGTATCCGAGCTAGATCATGCCTTTAATCGCCACGACATCGGTCGTTTTTTCGCCGCTAATCGTCGTTATTGTCTAAATAATAATTACAGCAAAACCAACGACGTGCGCGACAAAACCCTGCTTATGGCTAAGGCCGCTAAGGAACTGCCGGCGGCTGCCGACACTTGGATGGTGGGGGATACGGAAGCGGATATTACCGCCGCTAAGAGCCAAAATATTAAGGTTATTGGCGTATTATCGGGGATTCGCAGCCGTTCCCGTTTAGAGAGCTACGAGCCTGACTATATCGTCAATAACCTTGGCGAAGCAGTGGACGTGATCTTGGGATCACTGCGAGCGTTCGGTTAACGGAAAAAACTACTAATCACCCAAAAGATTAGAAAAGTGACGAGCGCATAAATTTGGCGACCGCCGAGAATATTCAAATCAGCCTTGGCCGCTAAACTGGCTAATCCCGCTCCCAGAGCGACTCCTAGCACTAAACCAGCGAAAGTGAATAGTAAGGCGCGGCCAAAACGTTTTTCTTTGCGGTTGAAAAAATAGATATTAACGAAAACGCCAAAAGCTAGGAGCAGCGATAAAAGGGAGCCACTGGGATGATCGTGAACTAACAGCGTTATTGCTCCTAAACAAGCGTAAATCACTGCTGGTACGCCGATATCCTGTGCAGAAGGTGTATCGATTAAGCTTTGCCACCAGTGAGGAGATTTGCTGCTAGTAACCGGTTTACTTTCCACCGGAATCGTCAGACGTTCAGGAAAACGAATGCGATCGGGTACTTTAATTCTACCTTCCTGTCGCATCCGCAGTCGATCCATGAGGACGGAATCGTAGGCCGCCTCGATCGATTCGACAATTTTGCTATCATTCTGATACTGTTGCACCAGTCTTTGTTTGGCCTCTTGAATTTCTTCAAAAGAGGATTCTTCAGTAACCCCAAGTTGTTCGTAGGGATTCTGTTCACTCATGAACATACCTCCTTAATTATGCTCCCGATAGTCATGATCTTAACCCGATGTTCAGTAGTGTAACTTGAGATGCAAGCTTATTTAAATTAATTAAGTTTAGCGAAAATCTGAGCAGAATCGATCGCTTCGTAGGGATAACCACTGGCATCTAAAAGGCTTTTTTCGGCGATTTCTCCTTCCTTAACGATAATTAAGCGGTTTTTACCCCCGTAGGCCTTAATTGTGACAATTTCTAAAGCAAATAATCCTGGGGAGAAACGGGGATTTAGGGCCCCATCGTACTCGAATTTACTCTGCATTAACTGCAAAGCATAGACGCTACTGCTATCAAAGGGTACTGCATCTCTCATCGTTTTGGCCCGCACTACCGGGATTAAATCGCCAAAGGGAATAGAAATCTTTTGCAGGGTGCGATCAAGTGTATCAAAAGAATAACAGTAACCGATACCATCCCAACGTCCCTCACAGCGCAGAATTAATTTATAGCGTTTTCCGTCCCCTTGTACCTGTAATTCTATTCCCTCGTAGTTAGATAAATTTAGGGGAGGATTCAGGTTTCTGGTACGAACTGAGGCAAAACCGCCGTTATTTTCGGTTCTAACGATACCAGAAAAGAGCGCGCGTCCCCCGGTTAGGGTTATCTGACTCTCACTCACTCCTCCCATTACCACATCATCCACCGCACCCCAGATTTCTTTTATGTCACTGCTGGGATTGCTAAAGTCAAAGAGGGTTTTTTCGGCGGTTATACCGGCATTTTTCAGTAAATCGAGTAAATTAGCTAAACTATGGCGGTTATTCTCCCCTTGACAGTAGATAATCTCATCAATCCCCGTGAATAATTGCGGGGTTTGCAGAGCGAATAAATCGACATTTTCGCCGAATAATTGACGTGCATCATCAATATTATCGACTAAAGCGCGAATTTGATAGTTTTGCTGCTGTAATTGAGTGATTACTTTTCTACCGATCGCATTTTCCCCACCAATGACTAAAATGGTCTTCATTGCTTGCTCATTTGTTAGCTGAATTTTTTTATCTTCCCCGAAACCGAGCAGCTTTTGCAGACAACTCCACAGGGGAATACTATCAAAATAGTCTAGAGTTTGCCAAAATCTCTGAAAATCCCAACTTTTTGACTCAGCCATAACTTTTATCTCCTTACTGCCATTAATTTTTATTGTATCGAGTTAGCTTGGCTGTTTGAGATCAAAAGCTCTCCTGTAAACATCAAAAATCTTCTGTTAGGTGAGGAGACTCCGAGACAGGAGGAGAAAAAAGACAAGAGACAACTATCCTATTCATAAAACCGAAGATGATGTCAAATTTATCTGTGCTTTTAGATATTTTGACCCGATAGCGGCTCGAGAACTTAATTTTGCAGGATATTAATTCTAACCCAAAATATTTTTACTTTGTTCGATTCCATACTATCTAAGTTTTTAAGCTCATTAAAACTACTAATTTGCTATAACCAGTCTAGGAAACCCAACGGGAGGAAGCGGAAAAAGTTGTGGAGTTAATTAACAATCGTCCCCGAAAATGTCTTGACTATGCCACCCCATTTGAGGTATTTCATGAAATAGGATCAGATAGTGATGCAATTCAGATTTAAATTGGCGCTAAACCAGGCTACACTCTCTAGGAGAAACGCCAGGACTAACTGCATTATTTCCGAAAAATATGGCTAAAAAGCTCGATTTTGTTGTTCCTGCCATCGGTGGAGTCACGGGAGCCAATTTATCCGCTTGTCTGGGAAATATCGGCTTAGTCGGCGGATTTGGCGGTATAAGCGTCGGTTTAGTGGGAATGACGGGGATTGGCATCCTGACAAGTTCGGCAATTTATGCAGGACTAGAAACAAACGATCGCACCGTGGGGTTAGCTTTGGGGATGGGAAGCCTTGGCGGAATCGGTATCTACTCTACCTTTGGGGGTGTGGGAGTCGCGGTTAAAGGTACAGCTTTCGCTGTTGGTGTGGGTTCTATGGCGATCGCTGGTGGGGGAGTCGGGTTAGGAGTCTATGGACTGATGAAAATGTTATCTCCCACCTACTCCGACAATAATTTTTATGACAATCTAGAATTTTTTGAGCGCATTACTAGAGAGTACGAAGCAGCTTTATTTTGGCAAGAAGTTACGGGAAAATATGAAAATCTAGAGGCAGAATTACAGCAACTGTTAGCAGAAGTATCTGTTCAGGAAAATCCACAGTTATATTCTACAGAAATTACTATTCCAGAGCATTTATCTTGGCAGTGTTTCCAAACTCTTAAAGGTCATCAGGCAAATATTGGGGCGATCGATATTAGTGCTGATGGTAAAATTATCGCTAGTGCGGGAGAAGATCAAACCATAAAACTTTGGCAGCGAGAAACGGGTAAATTAATTTATTCCTTTGTGGGAGTTAATGAGTCGATCCAAACTCTGGCTATAAGTCCTAACGGTAAATCGATCATTGCTGGTGGATTCGATGGCAGAATTAGTCAGTGGCAATTAGAAACTAAGCAGTATAAAAGTAGTTTTTTCGCTCGTGTAAATGCTCCCGATAGCCACGATGGTGTAATTTTACAATTAGCTTTTGCTGCCAATGAAAGATTTATTGTTAGTGCTAGTAATGACAAAACTCTGCGAATCTGGAGTTATTATACAGGAGAATTAAAGCGAACTTTAATTGGTCATGAGGAGGCAGTTAATACCTGCGCTATTAGTCCCGATAGCCAAATTATTGCTAGTGGTAGTGATGATAAAACTATTAAATTATGGCGATTTGATCATAGTTATGCTTATCAAACTTTTATCGGTGATAAGGTAGCCGTTAACAGTTTAGCTTTTAGTAATGATGGTCAATATCTAATTAGTGGCGGTGGGGATAAAACGATTAAAATCTGGGATATCAAGACAGGAAAAATTATTAAAAGTTGGCAGGCACACGAGCAGGCAATTATCAGTATTGCTATTAATCCTCATCGTCATTTAATTGCTAGTGCTTCCCGAACAGAAATCAAAATTTGGCAAGGACAAACTGGAGAATTAATTAAAACTTTACGGGGAACTGCTCCCTTAAAATTTAGTCCTGATGGTCAATTTTTAATTACAGGTAGTTATGGAGGTAAGGTAAAAATATGGTCGGAAATATTAGAAGAATTAGAAATATCACCCTCTGATTCTGACGATTGGTGGGAGGTTTTAGAAGTTTCTAAGAATGCCAGTTGGCCAGAAGTTAAACAAAGATATTATCAGCTTGCTCGTCAGTATCACCCCGATCACAATTCTTCCGCCATGGCGATTAAAATTATGCAAAAAATTAATCGAGCTTATGATCAGTTTTTATTTTCTATCTCGCAACAATCAATATGAAAAACGCTATATTTATTTCAATCAGTCCAAAATAACTAAATAAACTTCTAATCCTTTTTGACTTTCTTTGTCAAATTTTAAGCCTATTTCAGAATCTTTTATCTCTCTTATTGGAATTCTTCGGCGAGGGGTATTTTTGCCATTTTTATTAATTTGAATACTTTCAATAATAGCATTTTGACATATTTTTTTATTTTCACTGACTAAAAAAACTTTTTTACCGACTTCTAGTCTTTTATTGGATTCCTGTGGCTCATCTGATATTTTGACAGCGCAAGCTTGTTGCTGTTGATACCAATTGACAACTTTACCGAGCTTTTGAAGCTTTCCTATCTCGATCTTCCTAAAAACAAAGCAATAAAGAACTAATTCACTCATAGCTTGACATATAACTTCGACAAAATCACATAATTTTAGTAACTCATTGGCATTAAGAACGGTATCTATTTCTTTACCATGAGCAGAATTATTACGAAGTTCTATAAAATTATCTAATTCATTTTTCACACTACCCCTACTATTATTGTCAATAAAATTCTTAACTTTTTTATGATTTTCTATCCATTGCCAAGAATCAGTTGCAGATATGCCAGCATCGACTAAAAGTCCGGTTAATTGATCTTTTCTCAGATTAGCTTCATGTAACAAAAAAGCAGCTGATGTGAGATTATATTTAGTTGTATTTTTGTATTCAGTATCAAATAAATTTTTGATAATGTCCCTCTCTGAAAGAGAATCGAAGCGATTTCTTTTATTTTTATTGCCCAGTAATGTAGCACAACCAGTCTGATGCTTATTTCTTACAAATTCAGGTAAATCTTGATAGCAACTATATAATTGAGGCAGCAAAATAATCCAATCTCCCACTAGATTTTCGACAAAATTTTCGTAAAGAGCATATAACCTTGTGATAGATGAACAATGATCGTTAACTAGCCACTTGTCTCCTAAAGGAGCATTTGCTTGAAGATATTTTAAGTCTTCTGTGTTGAGTTGTGAAGGATTATCCGCAATAATTTCTCTAAGTTTTTCACTGATATTAATTATTGATCGAATGGTCTTTATCTCATCCTTTAGGTTATTTAAAAGTCCTTCAAACATTCTCAAATACTCTGCTTAAGAACTCGTTGAATCAGAGAATCAAAAATTTGAATACGAGCTTTAAAATCATCTTTGCTATCCCCTTCTCCAGTGAAAAGTCCTTTTTTAAATTTTTTATCTTGATGAGTAATTCCCTGGGAATCTTGAGTAAATAAGCTGATAGTTTCATCAATTATCGCTGATTTTTTAGTAATTAATTCTTGATAATGAGATAAATGGTTGCTGAAACTGATCATCACTGCATCATAGTAAACTTTATAAGCTTTCGATTTATATGTTTTGGTTTTACTATCGAAAGGCTTAAATAACTGATCCTGATAAATGTTAGATACTAACTCTATAGTTTGGTTAAATACTTGCTCAAACTCTTGGATATTCTCGTCGGAAAAATTAAGACTTTTTTTCATCATATAATTATCCAGATATTTAGATAAATTACCAGTATATTGATCAATATCCCTCAGGGCAAAAAAACGTAGGATTAATTCTACATCTTCCATCTTTTTATAAAATCCATTTTCTTTAAGTTCTTCTTTATCATTAATAGGAATATCCCAAGCTTTAGCAAAAATAGTATTCTCAGAAAGCTTTAATAAAAGTTCATTGAATTTCCCAGAGTAAAGACAGTTTCTTATTTCTTGGCGACTCAAAGATACACCTCCTGTATTGAGGCGTTCAAAAACCAGTTGTTTTAAAGATAAAGATTCCTCTGGGTCCGATAGAGACTCGGTAATAACAACTATAGTTGAAATGACTCGTCGATTGATACCATCTTTGATTTTTGCAGGAAGACTTTTATAGGTTCTTCCTTCTAATTCAGGCCAGATCTCTAAACCTGTTAATTGTAATTTGTTGTTATAAAAATTCTCAATTGCTGTGATTCTTTGTTGACCATCCATTACTTCATAGGAGTTATAGGAAGTTTCATAGAGAATCAGAGGAGGTACGGGAATATTCATCAAAAAAGATTCAATTAGTCTCGATTGTTTTTGTGCGTCCCAGCGATCCCGTCTCTGATAGAAAGGACGCGTTTCCATATAGTTAGGTTTCTTTAAAGAATCAGCAAAACTAGGCAACTTTTCTCGATTTATTTCTAATAATATTCTTCGTTCACCTTGTTCATATTTTTCATTAATTTCATTATCTGATAATTTTTTAACATCCTTTTGGGAACGTTTTTGCCAAGGATTTGTTTTAGTTCGTGAGATTGTCATAATTTCCCACCAGAGGGGTACAAATTGATATGACTGGACTTCCCTCATTCATTTTTAAGCATAGACTGAGGATATAAGTAGATAGGTATTAAAAACTTTCAGATCCCCCCGCCTATCGGCATCCCCCTTATCAAGGGGGGCAGGGGGGATCAAACCTAAAATCCATTTTTAATTTAATTATAACCAGCTACTTATACGAGAATTAAGAGTTATTGGTAATCTTCCCAGATAACTCTCAAAAGTTAATTCTCTTAAATTGGCAACTGGTCACTGATAACTGTTAACTGATAACTGATTAGGATTTTTGGCTGAAATAGGCCTCTAGTGCCGCATTGATGATTTGATTCATCGGCCGTTTTTCCGTTTCCGAAGCTTCCTTGAGACGGACAAACATATCATCGGGGACGCTGACACGGTTTTGATTTTTACGGACGCGTTTGGGTTTTGATTCAGTGGTAGTAGTTTCGGTCATTTTAGGTGTGTAGGTGGCTGAAAATGCTTGTAAAGCAGGGAAATTGACTCGATGACAGAATTCTCCGAAGGTTTCGTTATTTTGTTGCTCCTGTTGGAAGTAAACGAAAATCGGTTCTAAGACCTTTTCTAGATCATCGATCGCCATTTTATCCAAATAGGGGCGCGCTAGTCGAGTTTGATCGGCTGTTCCCCCTAACCAGAGTTGGTAGGAATTGGGAGCGCTACCCACAAATCCTAATTCTGCCATATAGGGACGCGCGCAGCCATTGGGACATCCTGTCATGCGGATGACAAATTCCTCTTTGGATAATCCTAAGCGATTAAGCAGGGTGCGAATGCGTTCAATCACGCTGGGTAAAATTCTTTCTGACTCAGTAATCGCTAATCCACAGGTGGGCCAAGCGGGACAGGCCATGGAATAACGGGTTAAAGGGTCAATTTCGGCGGGATTGGTGATAATTCCGTGTTCTTTCAGGATCGCCTCGATCGCTTGCTGATCCTTGGGTTCAATTTCGTAGAGAATGATATTATGGTTAGCCGTCAAGCGCATGGGTAGCTCAAAACGCTCGATAATCACTTTTAAGGCGGTTTTTAGCTGAAAACTGCCTTCATTTTTGACCCGGCCATTCTCCACAGAAAGACCAAAAAATAATTTTCCGTCTCCCTGTTCATTCCATCCCAAAAAGTCTTGATATTTCCAATCGGGGAGGGGTTGGTAGGGGGCAATTTTTTGGCCGAAATAACCCTCAACAGTGCTGCGGAATTTCTCTACTCCCCATTCTTCGAGGATATATTTCATTCTCGCATGACGACGATCTCCGCGATCGCCGTAATCCCTTTGGGTTGCTACGATCGCTTTTACCAGATCGTACACATCTTCTTTGTCCACATAACCGATCGGATCGGCCATTCTGGGGAAAGTTTCTTCCTTATTGTGGGTTCTTCCCAGTCCACCCCCCGCAAGGATGTTAAAACCCTGTAATTGACCATTTGCGTCGGTAATCACCACTAAACCGAGGTCATTGGTGTAGATATCGATGGAGTTGTCCCCCGGCACTGTGACACCGATCTTGAACTTACGGGGCATATAATGTTGACCGTAGATCGGTTCGATCGGATCCTTTTTGTTAATGCCATTTGTATCTTTTTGTCTCGATGCCTTGACTTCTGGCGCTTCTTCTGCACTGATCACTTTTTCGCCATCGAGCCAAATTTCGTAGTAAGCTCCAGTTTGGGGAGTGAGCAAATCGGCGATATTATTGGCATATTCCCAAGCATAGCCGTATTCAGGGCGATTTTTGTAGGGGGCTGGCGGTGCGGTGATATTGCGGTTAACATCACCACAGGCCGCTAAAGTGGATCCCATACTGCGGATAATTTCCCCGAGGGTAGCTTTGAGATTTTTCTTTAAAATGCCGTGTAATTGGAAGCCTTGGCGAGTTGTCACGCGTAAAGTGCCGTTACCGTAGCGATCGGACAAACTATCGAGGGTAAGATATAGTTGCGCGGGAATAAAACCCCCCGGACTGCGGGTACGCAACATCATTTGATAGTCTTTTTCTTGACCTTTGGCTCTATTGTCGCGATTATCCTGTTGATAGGAACCGTGAAATTTGAGGATCTGCACCGCCGCATCGGTAAAATGGGTTGTATCTTCGAGGAGTTCACTGGCCAAAGGTTCTCGCAAATAATTACTGCGTTCTTTGATACCTTCGACTTTAGAAACCTTGGCGGTAGGAGAAATAGGAGTTGTAACCATCGTCTAACAGCACGATAACCTGTGGATAGGTCTTAGGAATAGGAATTTAGACAAGCTCGATCGATCCTAAGAAGTTTTACTAACATGATCTCTAGAGTTCGTTCCAGACTCTGAGGTTAACAGTAGCGATCGAGACATCAATTCTATCTTAGCTTCTTACTGTCCCCCGCGAACGCCATCTACCGATCGAATTTTTATGACCAATTCTCCCAACATTAAAACGGTTATTAGTCAAGAACCCTACATTATTCTTAACAATCAGGGAGAATTTCTCCCTTCTATTAATCTGAGTCGTCCTAATTATAAATTGGGTCGGGATGGTCAACAGGTGGATTTAGTTGTTCCCCAACACTGGAAGGTGGTGAGTCGAGTCCAAGCTTGTTTTCGTCGTCAGGGAGATGATTACTATATCTACGATGGAGACGGGACTAATCCTAGTTCCAATCAACTTTTTATCAACAATCGCGTGATTACTCCCAAAGATGGCTATCTTTTACAAAATGGGGATGAGATTAATATCGGTCAAGATGTCAAAAATTCGGTCAAGATCACCTATTATCATCCTAACCAACAGGTAAAAAGCCAATCTTTAGCTTTTAAATCGGTCTCCCTAAGCAATCGCAGTGTAGTTTTAGGACGAGATAAGGCTGCGACTGTGGTTTTAGACGCTCCGACAATTTCCCGACAACACGCGATTATCGATAGCGATAACCAAAATCGTTATATTCTCTACGACAAAAGCACCAATGGAGTCTTTATCGACGGAGAAAAAGTATCGGGTAGTGCCATTTTAACTAACGGTTGTACGGTGAGAATCGGCCCCTATAGTTTTCGGTTGCAGGGAGATGACTTAGTTTTATTAGATACAGGGGATAATATCCGTCTGGATGCCGAAGATATCGTCAGGATGGTGCGGGATAAAAAGAAACAACCTTTGATAATTCTCAATCATATCTCCTTACCGATCGAACCGAGTCAATTAGTGGCGATTGTTGGGGGAAGTGGTGCGGGAAAATCGACTTTATTAAAGACTTTATTGGGAATTGAACCCACCACCTCGGGAACTGTTTATCTGAATGGGGAAGACCTCCGCCAGAATTTTAATATCTATCGCACCCAAATCGGTTATGTTCCCCAATACGATATCGTTCACAGGGATTTAACTGTGGGAGAAGTGTTATATTATGCTTCTAAATTAAGACTACCTCCGGATCTTAATTGCCAAGAAGTGATCGAGAAAACCCTGGAGCAGGTGGAATTGTTAGCAAGAAGAAATACTTTAGTCAGAGACTTAAGCGGTGGTCAATTAAAAAGGGTGAGTATTGCGGTAGAATTATTAGCCAATCCCAAATTATTCTTTTTAGATGAACCCACTTCGGGATTAGACCCCGGTTTAGATAAAAAGATGATGGAATTGCTGGCAAAATTGGCCAAAGAAGGCAGAACAATTCTCCTAGTTACCCATGCTACTAATAATATCAATCTCTGCGATCGATTAGTTTTTCTTGGTCAAGGGGGCAATTTATGTTATTTTGGTTCTCCGGGGGAGGCCTTAAATTTTTTCTCTTTACCTCAGGGGGATTTTGCCGATATTTATATTCATCTGGAAACTAGCGAAAAAGTTGATCAAGAATGTCAACGTTTCCAACAATCCGACTACTACAAAAATAATATTGAAGCAAGAATTGGTAAAATATTTCAGCAAAATAATAGTAAACCGCAACAGGTTCAACAATCTTTTTGGCAACAACTACAGGTCTTATGTCAACGCTATAGCCAGTTAATTATCCGTGATCAATTTAGTTTAATTTTATACCTATTAACCGCCCCGATTGGAATTTTCTTAATGGCCATGGTTTTAGGGGACAAAAATCCTTTATTTTTGGAGGATAATCCCAGGTTTGAAGATGCTATCCAATCGGCACCTTTAGCCTTAAAAACTCTCTTTGTTTTTACCTGCGCGCAATTGTGGGTAGGTTTTGCCTGTTCCCTACAGGAAATTGTCAAAGAATCAGCCATTTATCAGCGAGAAAGATTAGTTAATCTGGGATTATTACCCTATTTATTCTCAAAAATTCTGGTTTTAGCAGCCTTAGCTTTTCTGCAAACAATTGTAATTACCTGCGTAATATTTTGGGGATTTACTGACCCGCAACCGGAATTAATGACTTGGTTAACTGGCTGTTTTATTACCACATTTTTAACTATATTTGCGGCGATTAATCTCGGTTTATTAATTTCTGCTGGCGTTAGTAATATCACTCAAGCAAATAGTGCCTTACCTTTAATTTTAATTCCTCAGATTATCTTTGCTGGGGTATTATTTAGCTTAGAAAGTTTGGGGAAATATCTATCATGGTTGATGATTAGTCGCTGGTCGATTGCTGCCTATGGGGTATTAGTAGAGGTAGAAGCTATGATTGCAGAAGCGAAAGAACAAAATACCTTTAATATCCCTTTACCCTTTGAGGATACCAATCAAGTTTATCAATTATCTATCAATAATTTGTTATTGAATTGGGGAGTTTTAATTCTTCATTCCCTTATTTATTTTCTCCTTACCTATTGGTTGCAAAAAAGAAAAGATATTTTATGATCTAGATTATAGCGGTGTGCAGTCGTATGAGGTACAGTGTCACGAGCTATAAACCATGCTAGGCAAGGCTTGGTCTGTATCTCACTCAAGCGCTTACCGCTATATGAATGATAACTGATAACTGATAACTGATAACTGATAACTGATAACTGATAACTGATAACTGATAACTGATAACTGATAACTGATAACTGATAACTGATAACTGATAACTGATAACTGACTCCTAACCCTACTTAATTTAACTTCAGATCAAGAGCGATCGGACATTCCACTTTCGTTCCCCCTAAACCGCAGTAACCGCCGGGGTTTTTAGCTAAATACTGCTGATGATAAACTTCAGCATAATAAAATTCAGGTGCGTCGATAATTTCCGTGGTAATCTGACCGTAGTTCGCTTGATTGAGAGCTTCTTGGTAGATCGATCGAGATTTTTCCGCTAATTGCTTTTGCTGGGGACTATAGGTATAGATACCCGATCGATACTGGGTTCCCGTATCATTACCCTGACGCATTCCCTGGGTGGGATTATGACTTTCCCAGAAAACCTTTAACAGTTGTTCGTAGGAAATCACACTGGGATCATAGACCACTAAGACCACTTCATTATGCCCGGTCATGCCGGTACACACTTCCTGATAGGTGGGATTGGGGGTGATACCAGCCGCATAACCTACGGCTGTGGTGTAAACTCCTTCTAATTGCCAAAATTTCCGCTCTGCTCCCCAAAAACAGCCTAAACCGAACATTGCGCTTTCCATACCAGCAGGAAAGGGGGGCTGCAAAGGATGACCGTTAACGTAGTGGCCGCTAGGTACGGGCATTTTTTCCGATCGCCCGGGTAGTGCTTCCCTTACTGTAGGCAAAGTTAATTTTTTTCCGAATCCGAATAACACCATAATAAGAATTTGTCCAGAAAGTTTGACTTTACTTTACATTATCGCTTAATTTTAGGGATTTCAGTGATCGGTGATCAGAACTGATACTAAATCCGGTTATTAAAAACTGATTATTTATTCCCCTTTTTGCATGAGTGCATGAGCAGAAAACGGGTTTCTCGGAGAAACCCGTTTTCTGTGCGTTACTCAACGGATTTAGTATGAGGCTGCAGCTCAATTTTTGTCAATCTACTGATACCATTTTTCCAAAGTAATGGCAGAGATGGTTAATTACCCTCACCCCCAACCCCGGTCCGGCGAAGGGGAGAGGCGAGTAGGATGCCTGCCACGAATAAATAAAAATGCTATCAGCCAATTACTCTGAGAGTTAAGCAGTAAGCGTTGGGGTTGTTGGGTTTCGCTTGTTCAATCGAATTAATAGGTTTTCTCCTAAGTATTGTTTCGCTCAAACCAACCTACGAGACTGCTCCCTAATTAGATTTAATTGGGCTAACCTACTTCCCAATTGTGTTAGCATCAGAGATAAGTATAAAACAGCCGAACGATTAAAGCGAGACTATTGGCTCTATAGGGTGTTTAACTGTGGGACAATGTCGGAAGTTTATGTCATTCGAGATGCGGTTACGCTAGGACGGCAACCTGTTACAAGCATTGAACATTATCAGCTTGGACTAGAGGCAATTCTCCAGCAGGATGAACGGGAATGAAGATCAGCAAAATTCAGATTAAAAATTTTAAGTCTTTTCAAGATGTTACCGTAGATTTAGAGCCTGATTTTAATGTCTTTACTGGGGTTAATAATTCAGGAAAAACCAATTTGCTAGAGGCGATCGCTCTTTGGCATGAGTGTTTTAACTTCTTGTTATACCAAGCAATTCGTGCTAAACCTGAACGTTATCGAGCGGGGCATTATGTTTTTAAAGATACTCAGTATTTACTTTACACAGATATAAAAACGGTTCGTAGTTCTAATATTGATGACTTATTTTATCAGTGCGATAAAAGTCAAAAAATTGAATTAATTTTTATCTTTCAAGATATATCTTCTGAGCAAAGAGCAAACCCATTATTAAAGATTGGTTTTTCAATTACAAATTCCCATGGCAACAGCTACAAGCTAGAATTTTTAAATCGTCAAGATTTTGATTTTTTTCAGTTTAACCAACTATTTCATAATTTTCCTAAAGTAATTGGCTGTTCTTTTGCTTCTCCTGTTGCAACGATTAGAGCAGACGAAAGATTTTTAACTACTCCGCAGGTACTAGAAGCAATTCAAAAGCGAGAATCGGTTGAAGTCATTCGTAATCGTCTATACACTCTTCATAGTGATCAAGCAGACCCTCAATTATATGAGACATTTAAGCGCGATTTGTCGTATATTCTCTTTGATAGCCCTAGTGCAGAGGTTAGCTTTTTTACTTCTAGTGATTTTCGGGATGATGTCAAAGTTATTATTAATTACAAAATTGATAATCGTGATATAGAAAAAGATATTTCTTTACTGGGAAGTGGGACAATACAGATTATTGTAATTTTATTAAATTTATATTCTTTTGGGCAAAGAAATGATCTCAATTTGATTCTTTTTGATGAGCCTGATAGTCATATTCATCGTGACATACAGAGTCGGCTAATCAATACACTGCTTAGATTCTCTGAGACAACACAAATTTTTTTAACAACTCATAATGAAAGTTTAATTCGACAGGTTTCTTTACATCAATTATTTCATCTGGAAAATAGACCTCAATATAATTATAATGCTTTATCTCGACAAGAACTTCCCGTAGAGCCACGCTTTAAAGGAATTTATCCCTCTGCGCTAAATCCTATTATTAGTTCTTTAGGGAATAGTAATGGTTTAGATTTTATTAATGCCGTTGAAGCGGATAAAATCATTTTTGTCGAAGGTCAGGATGATGCAAAAGCAATTTATACGTTATTACAAAAGAATACTATTGGTATAAATACAAAAAAATATTCTTTCTGGGTGATGGGTGGAGTCTCTCAAATTTTTAAGGATTTACCTAGTTATAAAAAGATTTTTCAGTTAATTAAAAATCAGCAGAATTTATGGCAAAAATCTGTGTTAATTTTTGATAGAGATTTCTTAAATGACGACCATAAAAATCTAATTATAAATAATTTAAATAATCGGTTTAATTTGCCAACATATATCCCAAGTGCATATACGTTTGAATCTATTTTATTTACAGATTTTGATAAATTAGGTAGGTTACTTTTTCTGTGGTTAAGTCACCAGCAAAATTCGATTTCAGTGGATGCCGTAAGTCTTGCTCAAGGTCTTAAACAAGCCTATCTGAACTATATGAATCCCAAATTACAGCAATTACTCAATGATAATGAGGCATTTGAACAAATCATCTATCAATGCCGCTCTATTCGGGATAAGCTTAAGAGTGATGATATGTTGGGTACAAATGATAGGTCAATTCCAGAAAATGATGTTCAATTATCAACTGCTTATCGCAACTATTTCAATCAAATTTTGAATACACGGGATTTTTACAAGTATGCCAAAAAAGATGACGTTCAAGCAATTATCAATCAAGTGACCAAACCTTATAATATAGAGTTCAATATTGAGCAAGATTTTATTTCATTACTCAATCTTGTTGATCGCTCGACTTGGTTTAATGAGTGGGATTTTTTAACCAAATTGTAAAATTTTAACCCTGATGACCTACCCTAAACGCCTGATCGAAGTTGACCTACCCATTAAGCGAATTTCTGCCCATGCGCGGCGGTAAAAATCGATTCGTCATGGGCATATTTCTACACTTCATAGCGCAGCTTGACGGTGGGAGTATGTCAATGAATTTGCCAAGCAAACTGATTACTGTTCACTGAAAACAAGCCGCCGCTGCCGGTTCAAATTAACCGAAGTGAGGCATAAGAGTCAAAACTCCCAAGTCTAAATCTTTACTATCGATCGATTTTGCCTCATAGAGGGCTAACATATCGTTTAATTGGGGATTACCGCAGGAGGAACCCGTTACCCCCATGGCAATAATCAAACCACAATAACCCTCGGTATTTTTGATGCGTTTTTGCCAATTGCGGCGAGCATTACGGTGGTCGGGATCATCTTGCTCGAATTCTCCAAATAGATAGAGATCACCGTTAGCCATTTTCAGAATCCCCAGATCATAACGGGTATCTTCGAGGGGATCTTCGCCGGGGTTAAAACCAATGGCCGCCAAACCGCCAGCTTGTTCGATTTTTTCGATAATTTCCTTGGCTTTCGGTCGGGAGGTCTGGATCATGACCACGGGGAAACCCTCCCCTTTTGTGGGTACGGATTGGGGTTGATAATGGATTTTCGGACGACTGCGAATTTTATCTAATAATTGCCAGGGAACCATTCCCAGACTCAGATGTGCATTATCAGGGACTAGATTTTCCTTGAGTACGGATTCTTCTTCCTCATCATCCTCATCATCCTCATCGTCGTCCTCCTCCTCTAAGAGTTGCATAAATTCCGCACATAGATCGGGCATCGTGGCTACCGTCACGGCCACGGTTTCCCCTTTTGTTTGTTCGGGATCGAGGGGAATGCGAAAACGACGCTGTAATTCTCCGATCGGTTCTTCCGATAAAGCGGATTGATTGCCTTTAAAAAAGCGCAACAGAGCTATTAAAGCCAAATATACCGTGATGGCTTCTTCTTCATCCAAATAGGGGCGAATACCTTCGTAGGGATGCACGCTGCCGAAAACTGGATGAATCTGGGAGGGGGCAGCCGAGGCCAGATCGTAGTCATCCTCATCATCGTCCTCATCATCATCGGCCAATTCGTAGCTTAAAAACCAACAATCTTGGGAAAGAAAGGCTTTTTCTAATCTTTCCATCGATTTTTCTTCTAAAGCGGCCTGCCGGAATTGTTTGAGGGATGCTAGGGAACGATAGAGAATGACTCCGTATTCCCGACCGAGCATTCCCATGACACAGGCGTAAAGATGCGGGAAATCGGGGCGATCAATCTTAATTTCCAAAATATCGTAATCAGCTAAACAGGACCAGGGTTCAGCTTTCCAAATTTCGTGAGCAGTTTTCACTAAAGCGGACTGCCAAGCGGGGGGAATTGCCGGGGGGCGGTTATTTTGGAATTCCTCGAATCCACGAAAGAGATCATCGATCAGGGGCAAATTGGGGACATAATCGATGGTGATATCGAGATCTTGCAGTACTCCGCGCAGAAAAAACTGTGTTTCTCGATCGCAGACGATAATTTTTTTCGGTCTAGCTGGCCGGGCGGGACTTTGGGGTGTTTCGATGGCGCGGATTAAGGTTCTCACCATGGCCTCTGGTCCGGTTTCGGGGGAAACTACTTCCATAGCGCGTACACAGCCCTCGCTGCCGTCCACCCAGATCACGCACTCGCCACCGCTTTCTTGATTTGGTTCTAGGGTGGCCCGGGGCATTCTCTCGGATAAGGATAAAGCACGACGATCTCCTTCCCAAACGCTGGGAATTTGTGGGATTTTTTTGAGGCGGCTTTGGGTCGTCCGGGGCAGAAGATTCATCGGGAAATTTAGGGGTAGCTGTGTTAGGATTTTAACCTTTTCTTTTCAAGGATTCCATAAGAATTATTCTATCGATTTAGTCCATAACCTGATAGATAAACCGGAAACCTGACCAAGTTCCCAGATCAAAGGCGTATTCATCAATGACACTGCCAGAATTATCCATTTTTAAGCCTAAATCTAATTTTAGATCGCTCCAGAAAGCTCTGGCTATTTCTAGGGGGTTAGTCAGGGTGAGCAGTGGGCTGGCTTCTCCCTTGAGGCTTTGAGTGGCATTGAGAAGGGTCAAGGTGTTGGGGAAAGGATGGCGACTGAGGATCAGTATATTCTCTCTGATGCCCTTGGGTTGACTAATTTTCCAATGCCCTTGGCCGGAATTGGGGATGGTGGCCTTGGTTTTGGCCGCCACGACAAAGGGGGCTAATGGGCTAGAATTGCTGAAATTATCGGGGTTTTCCGGACGGGAACAGTATAAAAGCGGTTGGCGATCGCTGTTGAGGACAAGGATCATTGCGTAGAGGGGTTGTTCTTCTTGATTCTCAATTTGATAGCGAATTTCCGTCCCGACGGGCAGAATTAAGTCATTTTTAGCGGTATTAGTCCCCCTGCTACCCACAATTTTTTGGGTTTGTACCGTGGAGATATAGGTTTGATCGAGGCTTTCTAGGGTGACAATGACGGCTAAACCAGAGGATTCTTGATTGATCAACAAGTGCCACAATTTGCAGGCCAGCAGGGTTTCTAGTTGGGATTGCAGTCGTTTGATTCCTGATTTAATTGCTTCGTTGGCCGCCCCTAAACTACCGATAATTAGGGAGCCATTGGCAGATAATAACTGATAATTGCCAGTTTCTTCGCTACCAACTCGACTTAAGAGACAATCTACCGTTTGTTCACCAATGTTAACCACGGCGGCCACATCGGGCAAACCGGCAAAGGTGCTGGTGGCATCTACCCGTTCAATCCGGGTTAAATTACTATCCAAACCGACGATTAAACCGATTTGACTGGGAAAAACCCGCAATTTTTCCTGTAGAATCTGTCCTATTTCTAGGGAGGCGGTTGGTGATAATAACTGGGCTTTGGCTTTTAAACCCTGACGGGAGAGAATTTGTAGGCTGATTTCCTCCCCAGTCGCCTCAATAAAGCTTAAACAGGAGTTAATTCCGTAATTTTCTAGGATTTCTAAGGGCAGGCCGACCAGATTGACTTCTAGGGTGCGTTCATCAATAAGATTTGTAACAATTGCTGCGCCCCCCCTTGACGTTTCTGACGTTGTATGATAGGGCGGCGCAGAATTATTTTGATTACCGGTCAGGATTGTCGGTTGCTGTTGTTGACTGCTGTGACTAGCGACGAGATGACGGAGATGGGGAAAAGCGATCGCAATTGTCGGACTGGGGCAAGCTTGCCAGAGATACTGGGTGAGATCATAGGTGAATAAGCCAGCATTGGGGCTATTACCGCTCAATTCCAGGGCGATTTGCTCTGGTTTAGCGGCAGCGAGAATAACGCCGTTACTAGGCTTATTTTTGAGGTTAAAACGGGTTTTAATATCGGCAGCGAAAGTTAATTCGGCGGGGTTAAGATCAGTAATGGTTCTAGAATAGGAACGAATGCGGAGATTACCGAGATAGGGCTGAGGTTGGGGGAGATGACTACTATCAAAAATCAAGCTAAACTTATCCGTAGCTAGACAGCGAGCCATCAGCAGGATATTTTCCTTAAGTAAAGCATTTTCTGCCCCATCAGCAGTAATAAAAACCTCTTTTCTGTCCCCAACACTGCCATAACCGCTAAAGTGAAAAATGACCACATCCCCCGCCCTGGCTTGGGCGATCAGGTGTTCTAAAAAAGCCGCTTCGATCGCTTCTCGACTGGCTTGTTGTCCCGTTAAAGTCACTATATCAGCATCCTGAAAACCAAAACGATAACGGAGAAGGTCTTTTTGTAACTCCACATCGGTAAGACAACCGGGCAGCGGCGGAATATTCGCCCCATACTGGTCAATACCGACTAAAAGAGCCAATTTTCTGGGATTAGGGGCGGCGAGAGCAGCCAAATGACGGTTAAGGGTTCCTTGACTAATCGCCAAAGTCAGCAACCCCCAACCTGTCTGCTGGATCAATTCTCGCCTAGTTATCTTCATGATCCTTGCATGGCGCGGATTAATTCGGCAGCCACTTCTGGACGGGAGAATTCCGGAGGTGGTAATTCTCCTTTACGCAGCAGTTCCCGGACTTTCGTTCCCGAAAGGTGGATTCTTTCTTCCGGTAAACTGGGGCTAGTTTTGGTGGTTGCCATTCCCGAAGTGCGGGTACAGTAGAAAGCGTGTTCAAACTTCATCGGCACGATTCCCAATTCCCCAGGCTCGAACTCATCAAAGATATACTGAGCATCGTAGGTTCCGTAGTAGTCCCCGACTCCGGCATGGTCACGACCGACGATAAAATGGGTACAACCGTAGTTTTTACGGATAATAGCGTGGAAAATTGCTTCCCGGGGGCCGGCGTAACGCATAGCTGAGGGGTTGATAGCCAGAATAACGCGATCTTGGGGAAAGTATTTATCCATCATGATCTCATAGCAACGCATCCGCACATCGGCCGGCACATCATCGCTTTTGGTAGCGCCGACAAGGGGATGCAAGAATAAACCATCTACCACTTCTAGGGCGCATTTTTGAATGTATTCGTGGGCCCGGTGGATGGGGTTACGGGTTTGGAAACCGACAATCGTTTTCCAAGCTTTTTCGTGGAACATTTTGCGCGATTGCAGAGGATCGATCTGATATTTGGGAAACTGGGGATGAGGATCGCGCTGAAGTAACCAAATCGGACCTGCGAGGTTAATTTCTCCCTGTTCATAGAGGACTTTTACCCCGGGATGTTTCTGGTCGTCGGTACGATAGACGTTAACTGCTTCGTGGGCCTTATTATAACGGTATTTTTGGGTTAGTTCTAGGACTCCGACAAAGTTGCCTTCGCTGTCATCTAAACGAATCCAGTTGCCTTCTTTGAGCGGATCCGCCACTTCTTCCCTAACGGAAAGAGTCACGGGAATTGCCCAGGGTAAACCATTGATTAGACGCATATCATCGACGACTTTTTCGTAGTCGTCCTGTTCCATAAAGCCTTTTAGGGGACTGAAACCACCAATAGCAATCATAACTAAATCCGAGAGCGATCGTTCATCGAGGGAAACTCGCGGTAGTTTTTCAGCTAGGGCCAGAAATTCAGCTTTTTCGGCAGCGGTAGCAATACGATTAATTAATTGCCCACCGTGGGGCGCGATTCCTTCGGTCAGTACAGTCATCGAAAAATTGGGTCTGAAACCCCGCCCTTTAGCGATAGCGGAGGGCGGCTTTACATAAGTCAGTGAGAAACAATTAAACCGTTAGAATGACGAATTAACTGAATCTTGCTAACAGCTATCTGTCCCAATCGTTGACCATTGGCATCGCTTACAGATAACTGTTTTTCGGTATCTCCACTAATATAACCAATTCCTTTGGGAGAAGAAACTAAATCTCCTTTACGGAACCCATGTCTTGTGGTAGAGCCACCATATTTACGTCGTTTACCACCTTTAGAAAAAACCATCAGGTGAAGTTGACGACGACTAATAGGAGGACGTTTGATGACAGCAAAGGGAGCGTTCGTTACTTTAACAGAACCCTTCCAATCATATCCATGTCCATTAGAATTGTGAAATGGCCAATAATCTAAAAACTGAAAACAGGCAAGAGCAATTCCATCGTTAGCATGACTTTCTGGTGATTGTTCTGCTTTATTTTTGGACTTTTCTAGTCGCAAATACTTTCTGAGATTAGAGGTTTGCCAACCAAAGCGAGTATGGACTGTTGCCAATTGAGACAGTTGCTCAATAGCCCATTTTTGTCCGACCATAACCGACGAGAAACCTTTTCCAGACTTAGCTCCTTTTCTACCAGAAGTTAGATCAATATCGGCTTTGATGTACTCAAAGTAAATATCGGTAATTGGATAGATTTTGGTTAGTTCAGAAACGACTCGAAGTTCAAGTTGACGATTAGCTCTGATTGAGGGAGCTAATTTTCCTGTTCTTCTATTTGAAAATCGTTTTTGTCGATGCGCTCTTAGATTAAAAGGAAGTTGGCGGTTAATCCGTCTTCCTCTACGTCCTCTTCGCATTAAGCACCGATTTTCCATGCGCTCTTTTACTCGTTTAAAAGGAAGTTCTAAGTGAGCCTTCCAAAGAGTAAAAAGAGAGGATTGAACGCCAATTCCAGAGAATAATTTACCCGGGTCAATACCAATGGCAATCGGTTGGGTTTTGTTATCGGAAGGTTCATCGGTTAGCTGGACATAGAAAATATCTAAGTCGTTGAATTTGCCGATAGCTTTTCCTTCCTTAATCCACCGTCTAGCCCGACTGGGTTTGGTGGGCATTAACGGTTTTCCGTCTTTTGAGATAACAGGAACTCTTGCCATGGAGATAATCCTTAAGAGTAAAGTTAATGTCCCTTTCCGCAACACAATCAAGATGTCTTGTCTAACAACGCTTTACCAATAAAGCTTAGAGGGAATCCGAACTAGGGAAGTATTCGGAGGTCTGTACCAGATTGTGTCTCGATGCGGTAGTCTCTACTTGCGTCGCCTAAATTGGTTTAGGCAAGCCCCGTCCCTTTTAGGGCGGGGTTAGTGACAAAAATTTCTTTACATTGTCACGGTTGATCCTATCAGAAGTTGGTTAACCCTTAATCAAGGGGTTGGGACTAGCGATGATTTTCCAGTTGGAACCGTTTACAATAAGATTTGTAAAAATTTATAAATAATTATGAGCGAAAAAGTTGTTCTGATTGTCGGTGCTACGGGGGGGATCGGTGCCACTTTAGCGCGTAAACTAGCTGTTAATGGTCATAAAATCGTATTAGCAGCCAGAAATGCCGATAATTTATCTAATTTAGCGAGTGAGTTGCCTTGTCCTTCTTTAATTGTACCGACGGATATCACCAATCCCACTCAGGTGGAAACTTTGATGGCCAAAATTGTCTCCCATTACGGCCGGTTGGATGTGTTGGTTAATGCGGCCGGAGCCGGTGTGATGAAACAATATAATAAAATCACGCCGGAAGATTTAGATAAAATGCTCGACCTCAATCTGAAGGGGAGTTTTTATACCTGTCAGGCTGCGGCTAATGTGATGAAGGAAAATAAGGCCGGTCATATCTGTAATGTGGTGGGAATTTTGGGTAAGCATTCTATGGCTATGGCTGCCGCTTATTGTGCTTCTAAGTACGGGGTGGTGGGTTTTAGTAAATGTTTGGCCGATGAGTTAAAACGCTATGGTATTAAAATGACTTTATTCTATTTTGGTGGTGTCGATACTCCTTTTTGGGATCAGGTGAGTTTAAAAGTTGATCGCAATAAAATGTTAACCGCTCAAACCGCGGCCGATGCTATCTATTTTGCCATGAATGCTGAACCCCAAGCCGTCCCCATGGAAATTAATATTCAACCCGATAGTCATCTCTTTTTTTAGTCATCAGCTTTTTCAGTTATCAGTTATCAGTTATCAGTTATCAGTTATCAGTTATCAGTTATCAGTTATCAGTTATCAGTTATCAGTGAATAGCATTAAGTGGCAAGTTCGGAGTTTTATTTTCACTGTTTACTGCTCACTGAAAAACACCCTTTTTTTTGACTTTATCTATGTTTGTTGATCATATTCATTTTTATGTAGAATCGGCCAAAAAATGGCGAGATTGGTTGGTGCGGGTGATGGATTTTCAGGCGATCGCAAGTTTGGTTAATCTCCATACGCACACGGAAATAGTCGGCAATGGCATCCAAAAAGATAAAACTAAACAGATTATTTTTATCTTATCTTCTCCTTTAAATTCCCTTAGTCCCGTGGCGGAATTTTTAGGTAAATATCCTGAAGGTGTGGCGGATGTAGCTTTTCAAGTGGAGGATTTAGACAGTTTAGCTAGGAGAATTAAACAGGGTATTTTTATTCAGGAAACAGCTTTTTCTAGGGGGAAGATAAAAAGCTGTCAAATCTCTAGCATTGCTAATCTCAAACATACATTAATTGAAAGACAGGGAATCACGCCAATTTTAGCCGATCCTAATCTGATTGAGTATGATAGTAAGGAACAATATGATCAGGATATTATGGCAATTGATCATTTAGTTTTAAATGTTTTTCAGGGGAATTTAGAGTTAACAGCCAATTGGTACGAGGAAAATTTAGGCTTTAAAAAAAGGCAAACTTTTACTATTAAAACGGAGCGTTCTGGTCTTTATTCTCAGGTACTTGTTCACCCTGAAACTGAATTAAAATTACCGATTAATGAGCCAGACAGTAACAGTTCTCAAATTCAAGAATTTTTGGATATTAATCAAAAATCTGGCATTCAACACATTGCTTTAAAAACAGAAAATATTTTAAGATTAACTCAAAAATTAAAAGAAAGAAAGGTAGATTTTTTATCAGTTCCCGACAGTTATTATCAACAAATTAGCTATCAAAAAAAAGATTTTAATATTGCTGATTGGGAATGGTTAGAAATAAAAAAACAGGAAATCCTCATTGATTTTGAACAAAATAGTCATTCCCTCCCAGAAAAGCCGACTTTACTGCAAATTTTCACTAAACCAATTTTTTCCCAGCCGACTTTCTTTTTTGAATTAATCGAGCGACGTCATGCCGCTAGAGGTTTTGGAGAAGGCAACTTCCAAGCGCTATTTGAAGCGATCGAACGGGAACAAATACAGCGAAGAACTTTAGATTAGAATCAGAAAAGCGAGCATTTTTCCCATGAGACTATGGACGATAACGTAATTCAATCACATCTTTTTTGATCGTGACATCATAGGAACCAAAAAAGGTTTGTCCCAAGAGTCCTAATCCTTCCATTTGGGGAGAAATACCAACAATCTGATTAGATAAAGCCACCTCGCCAACTTTAACAGAATTAATGCGACCAAGATAAACAGTAACGACACCGCCGGCGGTATGAGCGAGTACTTCCCTTTCCCGTTTGACTTTCATCGCTTTCGCCATGGCATCGGTGAGGACGATCGAACTAGCACCTGTATCAAAAAGCATTTCATAATAGTGACGGTTATTAAAAACTACCATCACCGTGGGAATGCCGTTAACCCGGCGTTGAATCGGTAACTGATAAACTTGCGGGGAATTTTTCCTATTTCTAGATGAACCGCCACAGAGACGGCTAAGATCTATGTGTTGTCCATCTGCTCTTTGGAGAAAGCATTCCGATTGAGCGAGAGTCGTAGGAGTGAAGGGAAATAACAGCAGGGTGCTGGCTAATCCGATCGCAGAAAGAGACTTATTCATGGGTTCAACATCGAGAAGACCGACTCGGAAAAGAACGCTTCTAGCCCTATAATTGCCCAAAAATGCGGGAAAATAACAGGGGTTTAACCCGGAGGCCAAGACATTGAGCGATCGCCTAAGAGATGGACATGAAGATGATCGACGGTTTGACCCCCATGTTCCCCATTATTGATCACCACTCGATAACCTTGACTTAATTTAGCTTCGGCGGCCACTTTTTTAACAGTTAGTAACAAATGTCCCAATAAATCTCGATCGCTGTCGCTGGCTTCCTCTAGTTTCGGAATCGGTTTTTTGGGGATAATGAGGATATGGGTGGGTGCTTGGGGATTAACATCTCGAAAAGCGAGAACCAGATCATCTTCATAGACGATCGAGGCTGGAATTTCTTTCCGGATAATTTTGCTAAAAATAGTCTCACTCATAGACAAATTGCTTTTTTTTAACTATACCATTAAGCTCTCAGCTTTTCTGGCTAGTTTATACCGAGAAATAGGCTGATTTTCAGGGTAAATTCCCAGATAAAATCATTTTTATGCGGAAAACTAGCCGAACATCCTGTTTCATTTTCCTAAGAACTCACTTTATTTTTACTTGAGCCAAAATGTTAGCAAGGGTTTGGAGTGCGGCAATTATCGGCATCGATGCCATTAAAATCGGGGTAGAGGTGGATGTATCGGGAGGATTACCCGGAATTGCCGTGGTGGGTTTACCCGATACCGCTGTGCAGGAGTCGAAAGAAAGGGTAAAAGCTTCTCTAAAAAATGCTGGATTTGCCTTTCCCATCCGCAAAATTGTCATTAATTTAAGTCCCGCCGATATCCGCAAAGAGGGGCCGATTTATGATTTACCGATTAGTATCGGCATTTTAGGAGCCTCCGAACAGGTAGAAGCCGATTTATTGGGGGATTTTCTCTTTTTAGGTGAATTATCCCTCGATGGTAGTTTGCGTCCCGTGGCGGGGGTTTTAGCCATTGCTGCCGCCGCCGAAAAAATGGGGATTAAGGGTTTAGTGGTTCCTGCCGATAATGCCAAAGAAGCGGCCGTGGTCAAAGGCGTACAAGTGTATGGGTTTCGTCATCTATCGGAAGTGGTAAATTTCTTAAATGAACCCGATCGCCATTCACCGATGACTTTTAACGCTGCCGAGGAGTTCGGGCGATCGCGGGTAAATCTCCCCGATCTCAAGGATGTCAAAGGCCAAGCAATTGGCCGGCGGGCCCTGGAAATTGCCGCAGCTGGAGGTCATAACCTAATTTTTGTTGGGCCGCCGGGCAGCGGTAAAACCATGTTAGCGCGACGTTTACCCGGTATTCTGCCCCAGCTTACCTTTGCCGAATCCCTAGAAGTCTCCCAGATTCATTCCGTCGCTGGATTACTGAAAGATCGAGGTTCTCTGGTGCGCGAGCGTCCTTTTCGCAGTCCCCATCACTCCGCTTCCGGGGCAGCGCTGGTGGGAGGTGGCACTTATCCCCGACCGGGAGAAATCTCCCTTTCCCACCGTGGTATTTTATTTTTAGACGAATTAACGGAATTTAAGCGCAGTGTCTTGGAATATCTCCGGCAACCCCTAGAGGATGGTTATGTGAGCATTTCTCGCACTCGTCTTTCTGTCGCTTTTCCGGCCCGTTTTACCCTAGTGGCCAGTACCAATCCCTGTCCCTGTGGTTATTACGGCGATTCGGTTCAACCCTGCAGCTGTTCACCGCGACAACGGGAACAGTATTGGGCGAAATTATCGGGACCGCTTTTAGACCGTATTGACCTACAAGTGACGGTAAATCGCCTGAAACCGGAAGAAATGACCCAAGAGAGTCGGGGAGAAGCTTCTGAGCAGGTGCGGCAACGGGTGGAAAGGGCCAGACAAAAGGCCAGCGATCGCTTTCAAGATACTGGGATTCGCTCTAATGCGGAGATGAATTCCGAGCATTTGCGGCGTTTTTGCGCTCTTGATCATAGCAGTCGCCATATTTTAGAAGGGGCAATCCGAAAATTGGGTTTATCGGCCCGAGCAATGGATCGCATTCTCAAAGTTGCCCGCACCATTGCCGATTTAGGAGATAGTGAAATGCTGAAAAGTTCCCACGTTGCCGAAGCAATTCAGTATCGCACTCTCGATCGTTTAAGTTAGGGTTTGCGGCAAAAAGTTTGTTGGTGGGGTTAGGAGTCAGGAGTCTGGGGAGTCAGTGCTGATGAAAAAATTTTCACCACCACAGATGAAAGAGGTTTCTTTCCCCACACCCCACACCCCACACCCTACACCCTACACCCTCTTTCAAGTCAGGAGTCAAGAATCGGGGGATTCTAAGCGTTTTTGCCATTCTTGATCGATTTTATCGGAGCGCTCGATCTCTTGTTCGAGATAGTCTTGATCGGTAGAATAACTAATATCAGCATCTGTAATCACTTTTTGGTCAGCAAATTGACGAGAGTAGGCCAGTTTTTGCTCTAATTCAGGATTATTTTGGGCTAATAGATCTGCTCTTTTTTCTCGCTGTTGATTGCGTTGATTAACCCGCTCATTTCTCCACTGCAAAAAGAAATAACGACCGAGGGGAATCCCCAAAAAAGCACCAGCATAACTGAGGAGAAAACTGTAGATCCCTGTGACTATCGACCCCAGAGAACCGCTCAAATCGACACTATCACTGTTGAGCAAATATCCTAAAACTAAAGCGAGGATAAAGTTAACCGCCCCTAAACCTAAAGCTAAGATAATTTGACCGCTATCCGCTTCGCTAAACTTCCAGCGTTTTTCCTTTAGATAGGGGGAAACTGTTTGTAATTTTCTCTCTTTGGTTGTCACCTGTAGATCGGGAAAATAATAGATAATATCACCTCGATCGGACACTTGCGGCAACCCATTAAAGCGAGTTAAAACTGGGAGTATATAGTCTTCTGTCTCCTCATGACTAGGGGTAATACTATCGAGATAGGGGGCAATTTGTGGAGCAATAATCGAGCCGCGATTATTTTGAATTACTTTACCGATAGTTTGCCAGCGTCTCTCCTCTAAATTAAAATTAGGATCGCCATCGCCAAAAAGAAAAGAAAAAACTGCCTCAAGAAAATTCATCTTACTAGGGGGTTTTTCTGCCTTAACTTCCCGATCTCTTCTTTCGTAGTAGTTATTACCAAAATCGGGATAAAAAATCCAGAAAAAGTCCGTGGGAAAGAAGTTAATATTAATTTTGCTATCTCCAGAATTGTTATCCGAGTCACTATCTTTGAACATTAAGCCTATCAGGATCGCTAGGATAGCCAGCAACAGGATTAAAATCGAAATAATTAAAACAATGCCAAAGGAAATGCGGATAATATAAAAAACTACTCTCCAGATTTTACTGGCGAAAGCTTTTAACTGCAATTGCCAATATTTATTCAGAAGAATTGAGCGAAAATTTTCGGGAAAAAGATAGATAATCTCCCCCGTATCTGCTACCTGTAAATGTCCCCCCGCTTCCGCCGCTAAAGCTAATAATCCCTGTTGTGCAGCGTTAATCTCTAAACCCGATTTTGCCGCCACATCACCCACCGTAACCCGATAGCCTAATTTTTCGATCGATTGTAATAGAGACTCTTGGGGATTCATAGAAAATACTGTTCCTGTCGATTATCCTATTTTCTAGTTTAGTTTTGATTTTGTCTTTTTGGCAGCGGCTATCTGGATTGACAGGTGCGGCATTTTCGACTCGATCGAGAAAATATCGTTATAATTGTTCCAATAGTCGCAAAAAGCAGGGCTAAACTGTATAAATAGTTACTTTATAAGCAATTATCAGAGGTGAGCATGAATGCGTCGGAACAGGCAAAAGGATTAGAATTAACGGCGAAGATCGCCACACTCGTCAACCTGTTTAAACAACAATTCCCCGATGCAAAGGCAGATCTGAAACCATGGCGCAATGATCCCCACACAAGGGAGTTAACGGATCCCGACTCGATCGATATTGCTTTCCATTTTCCCGGTTGGAGTCCCAGAATTCAAGGGCGCAGTATTCTGGTACAAATTCGTTTTCATCTCGATAGCGAGGATCAGCATCAGCGTTTGATTGGCTTAGAAATGCAGGCTTTTAACCATCAAGGAACCGCTTGGCGACTATCTACGGTGGAAAATTGGCAATTAGTCGGTAATTATCAACCTTCTCCTAAGGTAGCTGATAAGTTAAAATATTTCAGCCGGCAGGTGTTTGAAGTTTTTAAAAATGAGCATCGATAAGGCTCTTTCGGCACTCTCGGCAAAAGATCGTTATTCGATCGAGATTAAATCGGTCATAATGAGAAGCTCTAGGACTAAATTAATTCTTGAAAGTGCTTCGCTTGAGCGGAAATTTTTAACATTTTTTCTGGTTGATCGTGAATCTCACTTTTTTGAGAAGGTTTACGGCTGCTCGTGGTTGTTTTAGACATACTGATATTTTTAATACTAACAAAGCGATATTGATAGTCCTGAAGAAAATCGGGTTGATTCCAAAATAAGCGTCCGATTTCACGACAATAGGAGACAAAGCATTTGGCTCCTTTTAATTGTTTAATTATCGATGAATTAGAATCTCTGCTTTTCTTCATTTCCAGACAAAGGATAACTTTTTCAGAAGTGGTATTAGCGATAATTATAAAATCTGCACGCTTACACTCACCTTTACTACCAGTAAAAATTTTGCGGACATCAAAAAACTCATCTAGCTTGATCACAATAACTCGATCGGGTTCAGGCATTCCACTAATCACAAATGAATAGTTATCTTGATTTTCTATCAGTTTCAGTAAATAACTATCTCGTTTGTACTCTTTTTTATATTCCAACTCTACTATCGCACACTTGCTAATCATTTCTTTGAGGATAGCAATATCAGACATTACTCCTCACCCCAAATAATAGCCGTTTGAATACGATTCATATTTTCGATAGTAGTATCAAAACTGCGTGCTTCAATACCCATTTCGTGATCAATTTTAGCGGGAGTTAAAGTGTTAAATTTGGTTTTTCTTTTTTGTCCTTTTAACATCTTTGAATCTTCTTCAGCAATATAGACTTTAACTTGATTAGCCGATAATAATTCCTCTTGTCTATAGCCTTCTTCTGCGGCAATTTGTTTCAGGTGTGGTTTATTATGGTTAAGCATAATTAATGTGTTTATTTCTTTGATAATATAATCACTGTGAGTAGTGATAAAAACTTTAATACCAATGTTGATCAGTCGAGCGAAAAGTTTAGCGATACGGCGTTGATTTTCTGGATGGAGATTTAATTCAGGTTCATCTACTATCAACAAATCTCCGATTCGAGCTTCGTGTCTTAAATAAAAGCCAATGTCTAAAAGAGAAAGTACAGCACTAGAACTTTCATCCATCGATAGTCTAAGTTTTTTTCCTTTAGGAATGTAATAAAGTTCATCATTGCTAGTAATCATATATTGACCACCAATAATATCGGCAAAATCTTCTAAAATACTGGGATGATTTTCGGCGATAAAGCTATTTTTTTTGACAATTGTTTCTATTTGTCTAGTAAAATCTACATTTTTTTTAACCGGTAGCGCATAATCCTGAGAAACATTAAATAACAGTTCACTAGGATTAAAATTGCTATTTTTACTAATTTCTTCCAGTAAACGATTACGAGCAAAATTTAACTCTTTGCGAAAAATTGCCGCTCCTGTCCTTTCTGCACTGGCAATAAATGGCCTGGGAAAAAACTGAGAGAAAATTATATCTTGGATGCTGTTGGAAATGATATATTCGATATATTCAAGAAAATCACCTCCCAGATTTATTTTTTCTGTTTCTGTTAATAACGTAATGGATAAATAAGGCTCATTCTCACGTTTGCTAATCGAGATAATTTCCCATGTTGCTGTACTAATTTTCTTTTCATACTTATTTTGAAATTGAATATTGTCAAAATTTAATTCTATCTGAAAATCAACATTTTTAAACCTCTCCTCGTTGGCAGCAAAAACTTCAGGTATTTGTTGAACATATCTTTGACAACCTGTAGTAATAATACTTTCACACTGTTGAACATACTCCTGTAGATCGAGACTAATTACACCATCAGAAAGTAGTTGCTCAATTTTTTCTTTGAGTCCAAATCTTGGCCCCGTTAATAGTCTTCGCCAATTGTCTAAAAAACCGAATAAAGCGTAGGTAGCATAAGTTTTACCTGTATTATTACCACCACAGATAATTGTGAGGTCGCCTAGACTGAATTCTGCCTGTTTTAAAATGCCAAGATTTTTAATTTTAACTTTCATGTTTGTCTTAGGTTTAATATTCACGATTATAGATAATTGTGGGTCATTTGATCAAGTCCCACACTATACATTCAACTTTGGTTATCAAGGTTACTTACAGAAATTATAACCTTTCCAAGGCTTTTCTCTCTTTTTCAGTCACTTCTCGCCATTGACTGGGTTGTAATCCTGTTAAGCATAATTTATTGTTTTTGTCAATAGTAATGGCTGTTCTAATTAATCTTAAAGTGGGATAACCAACGGCTGCCGTCATCCTTCTTACCTGACGATTTCTTCCCTCAGTTAAGGTAATTTCTAACCAAGCGGTGGGGACAGATTTTCGATAACGAATCGGTGGCTCTCTGGGGGGTAAATCTGGTTCAAAATCTAGTAAATTAACTATTGCTGGTCGAGTGCGATAATCCTGTATAGGAAGACCTTGACGCAATTTTTCTAAAGCGTTTAGGTCTGGAATTCTTTCGACTTGTACCCAATAGGTGCGCGGATGTGCAAATTGACGATGACCCAAACGATGCTGTAATTGACCGTTATCTGTGAGTAATAATAATCCCTCGCTGTCCCTATCTAAACGACCGACAGAATAGATATTCGGGATGGGAATATAATCTTTTAAAGTCGAGCGACCATTTTCATCGGTAAACTGACATAATACATCGTAGGGTTTATAAAAAAGGATATATTTATTCAAGGGAAAAAGGAGTCAGGAGATAGGAGTCAGGAGTCAGGAGATAAGTAGTCGTGTAAAATAAATTTCCTAGTGAAGATAGGCAAAAGGCAAAAGGCAAGAGGTAGTTAGATATGTTTAATTAATTTTGCCTGGGTACTTAACTGATAACTGATAACTGATAACTGATAACTGATAACTGATAACTGACCACTGATTACTGACCACTGATTACTGATAACTGATAACTGATAACTGATCACTGATAACTGATAACTGATCACTGATAACTGATCACTGATAACTGATAACTGATCACTGATAACTGATAACTGATAACTGATAACTGATCACTGATAACTGATAACTGATCACTGATAACTGATAACTGATCACTGATAACTGATCACTGATCACTGATAACTGATAACTGATCACTGATTTAATCCCGTTGATGGGAGAATTGATAAGCGCCGACAATCGAGAGAAGAATAGCGACGATTAATAAAATGGGGATAGCGAACCAAGGAAATTGATTAATATCGTAGGCTGCGGCTCTTAATCCTAGACTAGCATAGGTGAGGGGCAAGGCATAGACAATAATTTTTAATGGCCAGGGTAAGGTTTGGGGGTCGAAAAAAGTTGCTCCTAAAAAAGACATCGGCACGATTAAAAAGTTATTATACAGACCGACACTTTCGAGGGATTTAACTCGCAATCCGACAATTGCCCCTAAACTAGCAAAGACGGCACAATTTAAGATTAAAATTAATAAAAAGAGGGGATTGAGAAAACTAGCAAATTTTCCTGTAAATAAGATAGCGACGAGAATCACTGATGCAGAAGTCATTACACCGCGCAAAATTCCCGCAAAAACTTTGCCTAAAAATAATGAGAGGGGATGGACGGGAAGTAATAATAATTCCTCGAAGGTTTTACTAAATAAGCGATCGCCACAGATGGAAAAGGTGGTTCCCCCGAAACTGATCGCCATTGAGGACAGGGCCACCATTCCGGGTAAGATAAATTCTAGATAGGAATCACCGATCGAGGGTTTCATCGAGCGATCGAGGGCGCTTCCCAACCCCAACCCGAAACCGATAATATAGATTAGGGGAGAAACTAAACCTGTGGCGGCGATCTGAAGGACTCTCGCCCGTAAATCTAGCCATTCTCCCCAAAATACGGTTAAAGTGTCTGTTAATATCGTCTGAGCTTGAGCTAGTTTCACTGGTATTTTGGTTAATTAGTAAATATGCTTTTAATAATAATTAACAATTGTCCCCTTTTTCAAGGGCGAGCTTTTCGGACCAGAAAAATAATCATCGTCTAAGGATAGGCAAGAGGCAACACTCCCTTGCCCTACGATGTCGGGGGGGTTGGGGTAGGGTTGATTCATTCTCCGAATCTAATTCTTTTTTTTGCTACCTTTAATCGCTTATCAGGTAAGCTAGGGAGCAGGGGAGTACAGGTTTTTGCTCTCATAGTAGGTTGATTCATGAATCAACCTACTAGGTAAAATTAAACTTTTTGACCAATTTTAAAAAACTTGCGTTTTTTGGCTCATCCCATCACATAGGAAGGGGTAGTATGGGTTAGTGCAAATAAATTAGGTCGGACTTACCCCATGAAAACCAAAAAACTAACACCCCGCAATGCTGCTCCTGTCCAACGGGAAAATACCGCTACCGTCTCTCGTGATCGTAATGCGATCGCTCCCATGACTGTTTTCGACTATACAGTTCCTTTTGCGGGAGACGACGCAGAGTAATCCCCCAGATTCTAGCACGAATCTCCTCGGTGAAGAAGCTTCTTGAGCAGGGGAGAGGGGGAGCAGGGGAGTACGGGTTGTTGCTCTGATAGTAGATTGATTCATGAATCAACCTACTATGACTATAATTGATCAATCAACCTACTGTGACTGGACTAGGAGAGCAGGGGAGTACATATTGTTTCTCTTCTAGGTTCCGCTTTTCCTTGGTTCACGAGTGCTAGAAGATTTAGATTCAGGGAGAAAATTTTGAGACTTTCTAGGCATATTCTTGAGCAAAATTTGAAATTATGATAGTTGCTGACATTCAAAAAAGCTCCATCAAAGAGCAAAGACTACAATTTATTCGCAATCATCAACAAGCTTTCGATGTTGAGCCTGTTTATCCTCTGCGGCTATTTGAAGATTTCGTGATGGAAGTTGAAGGCGATTGTAGTATTGAAGCCTCTTGTAAGATAGAATTAGATAAACTCATTGCCTCAAGGTTTATGCTCTTTTTTAAAGATAAAGCTCAAGAGTGGCAAAAATATCTAGCTCAATCTCTAGCTTTTTTTCAACAAGTGGAAAACCGTGTGGTTGTTCAATTAGATTATTCTTTATTACAGCGATTTTTAGGAGATAACTTTGACTTCTAGCTTGCTAGAAGTCCTAAGTGCTGGTATTGACTTAAGAACCAATCTTGCCGATTCTAGTGTAAAAATGCACATCAGAATTGGGGATTATCCCGAAAAACTAGCAACCGCTTTTGTTTTAAGTGACGGTGCTGCAGTAATTATCTCAGTGGTTTTGTTAACCTAATTGGTTTTGATTTTTATTTCAATGGTAAGAGTGAAATCGAAATTTATGCCAAAGTTAGAGAAGATGATTTTTTCAAACCAGAAACCATAAATCAAGTGTGGCAACATTTTCCTAAATCAGCCTTAAAACCTCTCCAAGCATCAAGTTTATTTTTTACAGGTTTATCAAAAGCCAATCATAACCCAGTGCTTTACTACAGTCTCAAAAATCGTCAGGATCTAATAAATTGTTTTAAACTTAATGATACAGCCCAAAGAGTTCATAGCTTTGATCAACATCAAGATATTTTACCTAAGATGTGGGTAGGTACAGCCCAACAAGAATTAGAAAAAACGAGAATAGAAAATATTCGGCTTTACTACTACAAATCATTTACAATGGAGTGAACTCTAATGTTAATCACAAAACCCCGCTTTCAAACCTTTGCTGAATATCTACAATATGAGGATAATTCAGAGGAATCTTATGAATTATTTAACGGAGAATTGGTAGAAATGCCACCAGAATCAGGACTTAACTTTCAAATTGCCAATCGTCTTTTTCTAGTCTTTGCCTTAATGCTAGGAACCGATAGAGTAAGAGGACATGGTTTAGAATTAGAAGTGAGAGGCGAACCGAAAAACCGTTATCCTGACTTAACCATTATTCGAGAAGAACATATTCAATTACTCTCCCAGAGAAATACGATTCTTCTTGCCATGGCACCCCCCTTATTAGTCATTGAAGTGGTTAGTCCGGGGGAAATCCAAAGAGAGAGAGATTACATCGCTAAAAGAAGCCAATATCAAGATTGTGGGATTCCCGAATACTGGATAGTTGATCCCCAAACTCAAACCATTTTGGTCTTAGAATTAAGAGGAAATACTTATACAGAAATTGGTAATTTTAGCAATGATGACTTAGTAAAATCATCTATATTTAGTCAACTCAATTTAAAAGTTTTTCAAGTATTTAATTAGGCAAATTAACCCCCATGATTACCGTTGAACCGATTATTTTAAAACTCAAAACCGTAAAGTTAAGCGATGAGCAATTCTATCAACTTTGCCATAATAACGACGATTGGCGAATTGAACAAAATGCCGCAGGAGAATTAATTATTATGCCTCCGATTGGTGCTATTAGTGGGAATCGAGAATCAGATTTAAACGGCTTTGTTTGGTTATGGAATCGTCAAACAAAACTCGGTAAAGTCTTTAGTTTTTCCACTATCTTTACCTTAGCCAAGGGTGGTAAATGTTCCCCTGATGTCGCTTGGATTGCTAATGAACGCTGGCACGCTTTACACCGAGAAGAACAAGAAAAATTTGCCACAATTTGTCCTGATTTTGTGATAGAATTAAGGTCGAGTACCGATTCTTTAACTCAACTCCAAGCAAAAATGCAGGAATATCTTGATAGTGGCTTAAGATTGGGTTGGTTAATTGATCCCATTAGTCAACAGGTAGCCATCTATCGCCAAAATCAGGAAGTAGAAATCGTCTCATTACCAACCACCTTATCTGGGGAGGACGTTTTACCCGGATTTACTTTAGAATTACCCATTTTTTGACGACAGGAAATACCAAAATGATAGCAACTGCAAGAATTTCTCCTCAATTAACCATTCCACGCCTAGAAAATGGGGACAAGCTTACTCGTCGTGAATTTGAGCGTAGATATAAGGCTATGCCAAATCTAAAAAAAGCAGAACTCATTGAAGGAATTGTTTATATTATGGCTTCTCCTCTCAGAATTAAGAACCATGGTGAACCTCATGCTCAGATTGTTACTTGGCTAGGTTTTTATCAAGCCTTTACTCCCAATCTGCAATTAGGCGATAATTGTACGGTTCGTCTTGATGCTGATAATGAACCTCAACCCGATGCACTATTAAGAATTAAAAATGGTGGACAATCAACGATTAGTGAGGATGGTTATGTCGAAGGTGCGCCAGAATTAATCGTCGAAATTGCAGCAAGTACCGTCTCCCTTGACTTACATCAAAAACTTAATGTTTATCGCCGTAACCAAGTGCAAGAATATTTAGTCTGGCGAGTCGAAGATGGAGAATTTGATTGGTTTAGATTAACCAATGAAGAATATATTAAACTTGAACCGAACTCAGAAGGGATAATTTGTTCCCAGATATTTCCTGGATTATGGTTAGATAGAGATGCTTTATTAGCTGGTGATTTAGCCAAGGTTTTAGAGGTTTTGCAATTAGGAATAGCAAGGATCAAAAATGAATCTAGTTAGAGTAATCCAAATTTAACAAAAACTTCACGAAAATTGATAAAAAAATTATTGACTCGGCAGAAAAGAGTTAGTATGATCAAACTCAATAACAATATAGGTCGGATTTACCATGATGAAAACCCAAACACTAACACCCCGCAATGCTGCTCCTGTCCAACGGGAAAAAACCGCCCTCAAGTCATGTCAAAACTCTTTTGCTATGATTAGATAGATGAAATTTGAATGGGATGAGAGCAAAAATCAAAGCAACTTTATTAAACATGGATTTGACTTCGCAGACGCTTATCGTATCTTTAATTATTGTCTATACTGAACCTGATGATCAAACAATTCGCATTATATCCTTAAGAAAAGCTTTATCCTATGAAGGAAAATATTATGAGCAATACCTCAAAAACAGATTGGAGTAGAATTGATATGATGAAAGATGAGGATATTGATACTTCTGATATTCCTCCACTATCAGAAGATTTTTGGGTTAACGCACAATTGCGACTACCTAAAGATATTGTCACTGTAAAAGTCGAAATAGACCCAGAAACTTTTGCTTGGTTTCAATCCCAGGGAGAAACTGCACAAGAACAAATGTCGGTGGCGTTAAAAATTTATGCTCAAGCCAATAAAGCTTTTTGTTCATCTATAACAAAAGCAGGATAGGGAAGCAGGAGAGAGGGGGAGCGGGGGAGTACAGGTTTTTGCTCTTCTGCTGTCTCCCTTTTCCTTGGCTCACCAGTGCTAGAAGATTTAGTCAATGCTAATTTAAAAGTCGGGGATTGTCTTTGATTTCTCTTGGTCAAAAATTAGAGTTTTCAATAAGTCCCTTGTTTTAAGAGCGATTTAGTCTTTGTTGCCTGTAGTTTTTTTGCCGCTAAATCGTTACAAAACTAAATAAAAAAAGCCTTGACAATTGAGTTACTTTAGGTAAAAATAAGACTCACCTAATGTTGTTAAGACTTAGGAAAAAAGACAATTTTAAAAATCAATGGCGTTAGCTGAAGCGGTTAAACGAGGATTAAAATAGCCTTATTTTTTTATTTTAAAGAATTTAGATACTTATTCACAAATTCAGAAGGCGTTAAACATTCAAATTCACCTGTTTGTTGAACCAAAATCTTAATTAACTTATGATTAGCAGATAGCAGATATAAAACATTGAGATTGACCAACTTTTGCCGTTAAATAGACTCCTACATCTTCACGAGGAATTACTCCCAAAGCCTCCATTTCAGCTAACTCAAAATCATCAATCTGGACATAACAAAACTTTAATTTTTGCCAAATCCTTCCAATTATTTCTCCACTCCAATCTTTATTTTTTAAACGTTTAGCAACTCTGGTAATTTGGTCAATAAGTTCTTCAGAAATTATTACCCCCACAGAATTATCGTTTGGGGCTTCCCAACCTAACAATTGTAGAATTAAACCTTCAGGACTTTCTAGCTCAACTGCACCGATTAAATAAACATTAGTGTCTAAAAAAATTAATTCAGGAATTTTCGTCATTGTATTGAATCTTGTTTTTGTTGACGTTCTTGAGATATTTCCCGTTTAATATCTTGGACAAGATCAACAATTTTCTCTCTTGAATCATAACCTGCTTTGGTCAAAGATTGTTTTAACTCCTGTTGTAATTGTTCTGCTGACATTAAAGGATGTTGTTGATATTTACTGATTTGTTGCCAAAAGTTATTAATCTCTGTTTCTGTTTCTTCCCAAAGAATGATAACTCTTACCGAACTGGGTGGAGTCCCTTTAATTGGGTGGTCTAAAGATAATTGACCTACCTTATCGATCTTTCCAGTAGATTGAATTGCTTTCATAGTTATCAAGACTTTTGCCAACGACTTTTATTTGCATGACCTATTCTATCACTACTTCACTCAGACAAAATCTCACCAAGAAATATTTGGTAACAAATTATCACAAAAAGCTTGACAAGTGCTTAAACATCAGGTAGCTCCCCGTCAAGTCAAATAACGTCCTTTTGCGGGAGACGACGCCGAGTGATCTCCCTGATTCTAGCACGAACCTCAAATCAGGTCAAAAGTCTTTTTCTCCTTGCCAGGGCGCACGGTTTGCCTCAAGGAATTGACGCACAACCCTAGTTAATTCAGGGCTTTCGGATACCTGGCATCGGAGGAGAAGCATTGCTCAGGGAGAGGGGGAGTACAAATTTTTGCTTTTCTGTTGTCTCCCTTTTCCTTGGTTCACGAGTGCTAGAAGACTTAGGTTCAGGGAGATGAACCCGTCTATCTCGCAGTCTGTCCAAAATCTGTTAAAATTATAAGATGCTAAAAAGTCTGCGCTATAATACTCAGCTAGGATGATATAAAAGTAATTATGGAGAAGCAATGAACACTATCCAACTGACACCAGAAATAGAAAATTTGATTGCTGAACAAATTAAAACAGGCAAATATCAAGATGATTTAGCCGTTATTCAAGAGGGATTGCGTTTATTGGCAGAAAGAGACAGAATTTATCGAGGAAGATTTGAGCAATTGAAACAGGAAGTCATGATTGGTGTGCAAGAGTTAAGGCGTGGAGAAAGTTTTGATGGTAGAGAATTTATTAACAGATTAAAAGCCACAAATATTCAGGATAGTGGCTCTTGAATTATGACGGTTATTTTAATATCTTCAAAGGCTAAAGAAGATTTAGAAATTATCAATGATCGGATTGCTTATTCTAATATTCAAGCTGCCAATCAGTTGTTAGATAAGATTCTTGGTAAATTTGAAATCTTAGCTAGTTTTCCTAATATGGGAAAAAACAGGAATGAATTGATTATGGGTTGACGAAGTTTTCCTGTAGAAGATTATCTAATCTTTTATTTTCCTCTTGAAAACGGAATTGAAATCGCAAGAGTAGTTAGGGGATATAGAGATTTAGATGCTATGTTTGATCTTGATTAAGAAAGTGATCGCATCAAGCTAAACTTAACAAAAACTTAACAAAAATTCACTCAAAAACTATTGACAAGAAAGGTAAAGACTGCTAACCTGGAAACTGTAAATATCTTGAGGATTGAGAGTAATTGTCATTAACTAATCGAGAAAATGCTTTTATTCAGCCTGAAAAACTCATTGATTATTTACTTTCAGAAAATCACCCTGTTGGTAAATCAAAAGCCAAGTTTTTTCGTGAACTCGGTTTTAATGAAGAAAATGTAACGTTCTTAGAACAAGAATTGTCAAAAATAGTAAGAAATCAAGATGTTACTGAGGTAATTACTACAGAACATGGTACTAAATATGTAATAATAGGAACAATCAATACTCCTAAAAATAAATCAGTTACTATTCTTACAGTCTGGATTATTGATTTAGGCAAAGATACGCCAAGGTTTGTTACTGCTCGACCATTTTTTAAAAATAAAGGCTAACCAGAATTATGCTCAAAGAGCTAGATGTAATTACTTTAACCCATGACATTCAAGAACATGGTTTAAAAAAGGGAACTCAAGGAGCGGTTGTTCATTGTTATGATGATCAACAAGCTTATGAGGTAGAGTTTGTCAATGATGAAGGGGAAACTTTGGCTTTATTAACTTTAGCAAAAGCTGATATTCAACTAGAACAAGAATTAATCATTGGCGAAGTTTTAGAAATCATCAATGCTTTACCCCCTAATTTATTAAGAGAAGTAAGAGATTTTGCTAAAGTTTTAGAACATAGAAAGTGATGAAGTCGGGCAAAGTTTACTACCCCAGTAGCATCTGGTGGGTTTTTTCTTCTGGAAATTTAAACAGAAAAACTGTAATGACATTAAACATAGATAAAAAACTATAACAAAGATAGATAAAAACTCAGAATAAAACTCTTGACTCGGCACAAAAAAGGTGGTATGACCGGAACCGACAACAATTTAGGTCGGACTTACCATAATGAAAACCAAAAAACTGACACCCCGCAATGCTGCTCCTGTGCAACGGGAAAACACCGCTACCGTCTCTCGTGATGGTAATGCGATTGCTGCACAGTCTTGGAATATAGATTGGGAATATTATGGATTGAGTTTTCCCTTAAGTCCCTTTGCGGGAGACGACGCAGAGTAATCCCCCTGATTGTAGCACGAACCTCAGTGAAGAAGTGGGGGAGCAGGAGAGCAGGGGAGTACATATTGTTTCTCTTCTGGGTTCCCCTTTTCCTTGGCTCACGAGTGCTAGAAGATTTAGATTCAGAATAGGATACCAAGGAAAATTTTTTTATTGGGACTTAGGCGTTTTCGGTCAGCAAAAAAGGCTCAAACCATTACGGGACAAAGGGTTAACCTCGATTTATGATTTTCCTTGATCTATCTGGGTTTCAGCGATTTTGGGCTTCTCGAAGTAAATCCCAAGCGGGGATTGGAGTTGAGGCTTTTCTCGATTTGTTTTTTGTCTAAGTCCCATTATGAAAACTGTTGACAAAACTCAGTTAAAAGCTAATTTACTAGAATTGTTGCAAATTGTGGAGTTACAAGGAGAAGAAATTTTAGTGACAGAAGGGAGTAAACCAGTGGCGAGAATTTCTCCTTATCAAAAAAGTTATTCAACGGCGGAATTGTTTAAGAATATGCGAGGAAAAGTTCAGTATTTTGAAGATTTAACTACCCCAACAACCGAAGAATGGACGGAAGTATAAAAATTGTTGTTGATACTTGCACTTTGCGCTAAATTGCGACTCTAGAAAAGTCTAATCTATGGTAAATTTTCTAAATCGTTTAAATCTTTGAATCTTGCACTAGCTTTTTTGTTTAGTTTTAAATGCTTTAAACTAATTAAATTAACATCAATACCATCTATTTCTGTAATCAGCCTCTCTTGAAAACACTCAGAAAAATTAACTCCTGAAATAGTTGTTAGAATTTCTCATCTCAAAGGTGGATGCCCCATACGAACAACCTTATTTTTTCAGGGTAAGCTCATCTAATTTGGTATAAATTGTACTTGACAAAGATTTCTGAATAGGGTAATCAAATCGCCATAGCACCGTCCCGCACTGCCAGTACCCAGACTTAGCCGCTGCTACCTCTGTAT